>JBOGUK010000102.1:0-8186 GCA_050695915.1 Anaerolineales bacterium | reverse complement strand
GTGCGCGCAATGCCAGCCTTTTTCTGGCCGATGGCGACGTAAATACAAATGAGGTCCTGCCCCTTTTGATTGATGATCGTATCGATAGCAAGAGCCGTCTTGCCCGTTTGCCGATCGCCAATGATCAGCTCGCGTTGGCCACGGCCCACCGGAGTGAGTGCGTCGATCGCTTTAATCCCTGTTTGGACGGGCGTATCGACGTCCTTGCGCTGGATCACACCGGGAGCGATGCGCTCAATGGGCCTGTATTGGCTGAATGGGATGGGGCCTTTGCCGTCCACCGGCTCGCCGAGTGCGTTCACTACACGGCCCACCATTCCATCGCCCACAGGAACGGAGGCAATGCGCCCCGTGGAGCGCACCATCATGCCTTCTTCAATCCCGGAGAATTCGCCCATGACGATTATGCCCACGTTGTCCCGCTCCAAGTTGAAGGCAATACCCATCACACCATTATCGAACTGCACCAACTCCTGGGCTTGCACCTGGGCTAGGCCAGAGGCACGAGCGATGCCGTCACCGGCTTGGGTCACGGTGCCGACGTCACGGACCTCGAATTCGGGTTTAAACCCTTCAATTTGCTTTTGAAGGCTCGAAGAAATATCTTTGATTAGATCTGTCATAGGCAAACTCCCGGAAGTTAGGCGAATTTTAAGTATGATAACAGATGGAAAATTGTTTGTCCAGTATTTCACAAACGCCGCGGCTTTTGGCTTCGTCCAAGCGCTTGATGAGACTTGAATCTCCGCCCACGTAGATTTTGAACGAGTTCGCCCCGTTGTTATAATCTTTTGTTCGATTGGTCAAAAATGGCTAGAAAGAAGAGTATTTCAACGCAAGTTAACGCGGACCTCGCGGCCCTTCGGGAGAAAGTCGGCAGGAAGCGCGAGTATCTTGAACTGCTTGAAGGTGAGCTGGCCAACACACGCGCTATCATCCAGGAGTTCACCGAAATTTACGGCGCGCGCATCACCCCCCTCGAGACTCGCTACCGGAGATTACAGGCAGTTCTGGAAGAGATCACTGAGGACATGTCACCTCCGGAAAACGGCTGGCGGGGGCGGTCTGGAGCAAAGGCTGGCAACTCGACCAACGGGCATGCGCAATCCAGGGAGTGGACCAAGGTTAAGGTTGATGGTAAGTCGAGCCTAGTCAAAGATCCCGAATACGAACGCAAGGTGCATGATCTATTCCGACGCCTGGCGAAGCGCTTCCATCCGGACCTGGCCCAGCTCGAGGATGAAAAGCAGCAGCGCCAAAAAATCATGGCGGAAATCAACCGCGCCTACACGGCCAAAGACCTTGAGGCGCTGGAGAACCTGGAAATGGAAAGCCAGAACGAAGGCATCAATCAATGGAGCGGTCCGGAAGCAGAGATCGCCAGGCTGACGCTCGAACTGCGCCAGTTGGAAACCATGATCTTCGAGGTCGAACAGACCATTCGTGAACTGGACCTATCCCCTGCCATGCATCTGCGCGGCGAAATGAAGGGCGATAGGGTGGCACGCAACGACTATTTCGCGGAACTTGAATCAGATTTCCGTGAAAAGATCAGTTTGCTGCAGGAACAATTAATTGCGCTTGGCGCGGATTTGACCAGAGTTGAATTCGGGGAAAACTAAACCGGTGTAGAAAAGTAACGCAGAGCCTCCTTCAATCGCTCTTCTAATTCAGGGGGGGCACCCTTCGGCAAGGATTGCACGGCAGCCTGTGCTTCGACAACTGAATAACCCAACCCAGTAAGAGCTTCGACCAATTCCGAATCCACTTGCGTGATCGCGATCGCGGCTGCGTCGCCCTCGCGCGAGGAAATCTTATCGGCCAGATGCAACACGATCTTCTGCGCGGTTTTGCTGCCAACTCCAGGCACTTTAGCGAGAACTGAACTCTGCCCGCCACTGACGGCAGCGCGCAGGGCAGCCGGGCTTAAATGTGAAAGGATTGCAAGAGCTAACCGCGGACCTACGCGGTCGACGCCGATTAAGAGAGTAAACAATTCACGCGCCTCGAGGGTTAGAAACCCATAAAGACTTAAATCATTCTCGCGTACAACAAGGTAAGTGTGCAACGAAAGGATTTGTCCCGCGTGCACTTCGCTCGCCAGCGGGCGGGGCACGTTGACCCGGAAGCCAACTCCCGAAATCTCAAGCGTGAAGCTGCTATCTTCAATATGGAGGACGCGCCCGCTTAAGCTGGAAATCATGATCCGCGCGCGATGGTCTGAGCGGTGCGCAGGGTATTCAAGTGGCAGATGGCCACAGCCAGTGCATCGGCAACGTCATCCGGTTTAAGCTGCTCATCCATCTTAAGCAGCATCTGAACCATATTTTGCACCTGGCGCTTGTCAGCGCCGCCGTAACCTGAAATCGCTTGCTTCACCTGGTTCGGATTGTAATCGTGGACCGAAATGCCGGCCTGCTCGAGCGCCAGCAACACGACGCCGCGGGCCTGTCCGACACTCATTGCCGTACGTACGTTGCGCTGGAAGAATAGGGATTCGACGGCAGCCGTCTCGGGATGAAACTCCGTGAGGATATCGTTGAGGCTGGTGAAGATTTGCGCCAAGCGCTCGCCTGCCGGCAGCTTGGGCGGCGTGAGGATCACGCCCCAGTGAACTGCAAGCAGGGCACCATTGGCGGCCTGGCGCACCAGGCCGTAGCCGGTGATCGCTGTGCCGGGATCAATGCCGATCGCCAGCATCTGATTTAAGCTGCGATTTTTTCGAGGGCTTCGTCGCTGATCTTGAGGTTATAGGCGATATTCTGGACTTCTTCCAGTTCTTCGACCGTCTCGATCGCCTTCATTACCTGTAGAGTTTCGTCAGGACTCAGCTCGATTTCCTGCTTCGCCTGC
Source organism: Anaerolineales bacterium (assembly GCA_050695915.1). Lineage (GTDB taxonomy): Bacteria > Chloroflexota > Anaerolineae > Anaerolineales > UBA11579 > JAMCZK01. The sequence goes on along the minus strand of JBOGUK010000102.1, from coordinate 5,333 downwards.
CAACGTAAACCTGCGTCTGTAACTGTAATTCCGACGCCCTTGAGCGCGTCGCCTAACCGTTTGAAGGATTCCACCGGCCCGGTAATCTCCACGTCGCCGTTCTCATACCAAACATCATCGGCACCCGCATCCACTGCCAGCTCAAAGATTTGATCTTCTGTGTGACTTTTATCCGAGAACGCGAAGAAAGCCACCCGGTCGAATTGCCAACCTACGGAACCGGCCTCGCCCAGAGTGCCCCCGTGGCGGGTTAGCGCGTGGCGCAGGTCGGCAACAGTGCGATTGCGATTGTCGGTCAGGCATTCAATCATCAGAGCAACGCCATGAGGACCGAAACCCTCATAGGTCACCTGCTCGATGGCGGCTTCTTTATCCTCACCCGTTCCGCGGCGGATGGCACGCTCGATATTTTCATTCGGCATGTTCTCGGCGCGGGCCTTGTCCATGGCCAGGCGAAGCGAGAAATTCGTTTCAGAGTTTCCACCGCCTTCGCGCGCTGCGATAGTGATTTCGCGCGCTAAACGAGTAAAGGCTTGACCTTTCTTCGCGTCAGTAACAGCCTTCTTTCGCTTGATGGTAGACCACTTGCTATGACCGGACATGGGAAATCCTCACTGAAAATCAAATTATACCATCGCGTCGTTTTCCAGAAAAAATGGGGGTTTGCATCGATAAATCATTCTTATGGAAACATCGAACCTTATATAATCGTCGTGTCAATGGCGACGACAACGGAACTGCTCACCGAAAACCAACTGCGGAACCGCGTGAAGAAGCTGCAGCGCGTACTACAAATCAATCGCGACCTGAGTGCGACGCTCGATTTGCAAGATTTGCTCCATTCCATCGTGCGCGCCGCGGCCGAACTTACCGACAGCGAACAAGGCGCCATCGCCCAATACGACCCACCTGAGAACTGCTTGAAATTCATCACTGCTCCATGGATGAGCGCTGAGATCATGGAAAAAACGCGCGTCCCCCTGGAAGGCAGCATCATGGGACAAGCGTTTCGCACACTCTGGCCAGTAATCAGCGAGGACGTAAAAGCTAACCAGGAGCACTATCGCGGCGTGGACGAGGCCGTCAAATTCACCACACGGTCACTTTTGGCGGTGCCCCTGGCAGTAAAAGGCGAGGCCACGGGCGTGCTTAGCGCAGTGAATAAACGTGATGGCCCTTTCAACAAGGAAGATATATTTCTCATGGAGAGCCTTGCCGCGCAAGCGGCCATCGCCGTTGAAAATGCGCAGCTTATCCGCGAGACGCGAGACGCTTACCACGCCTTAGCGCAGCTGGACAAGATGCGCAACAACTTCGTAGCCATCACGTCGCACGAACTGCGCATCCCGCTTGGACTGATCCTAGGGCATGCGTCTTATATGAAGGAGACGCTCAGCGGCGAATCCCGAGATCAGGTATTGGTGATCGAGAAAGCCGCGCACCGGCTCAAACAAATCGTAGAAGATCTTTCGAAGATCGACATGATCGAAGAAGGCCGTTCGACGCTCAGGATCGAGGAATACGACCTTTTGGCCCAGATGCATTCACTGCTGGCAAGCCATCAAGAAGAAGCAGAGAAACATGGGATTTCACTGACCGGCCGCCTTCCAACCGGACCGATGATGATCCAGGCAGAAAGGGAGAAGGTCCATTTGGCGGTGAGCCACCTGCTTAGAAACGCAGTTGGCTTTACGAATGAGGGCGGCAAGGTTGAATTGACCTTCCGGGAGGTAGGCTATGACATCGCCATTACGGTCGCTGATACGGGGATCGGCATACCCCAAAAGGACATTACTCGCATTTTCGAACGCTTTTACCAGGTAGAAGACCACATGACGCGCAAGCACGGCGGACTCGGCCTCGGATTGACTGTAGCCAAACTGCTGGTTGAAATGCATCAGGGCAACATCAGTGTCGAAAGCGTCGAGGGGCAAGGGAGTCGATTCACAATCCGGTTGCCAAAGTATGCCCGCACCTCAGCCATCGTTACGGAAACAGCGCGAGCCTAAGATATAATCCGAGTTCATTATTCGGGGCGTGGCGCAGCCCGGCTAGCGCGCACCGTTCGGGACGGTGAGGTCGGAGGTTCAAATCCTCTCGCCCCGACCTCAGGGAAGACACAGCGGCCCTTCCGGAGGGCCGCTTTTCCTGGAGGAAAAGGCAAAAATCTCGCTGCCCCAGCGCTCGCGATGAACTTTCTCTTCCTAACCAGATTGTAAGCCGCTCAGCACGGTTGAAAATTGCTATAACCCTTAGTGAAAACATTGGGAAATCTGAGATCCTTTCTCCGGCCATTTGGATTTCTGGCAGTATGTGTCCTGGCGTTCGGCCTGTTCATCCCACAACTGGGTTTTTATTATGACGATTGGCCCACGGTTTTGTACACGTATACCAACGACACAGAAGGACTGATTAATCACTTTTCTTATGACCGCCCTTACTCTGTGTGGGCCTATTACATCATTGGAAGGTTTGGAACAAACCCTCTTGTCTGGCACATTACGGCGCTTTTGCTACGCTGGTTCATTGTCCTGGCTATGGTTTGGTCCATCAAGCCCTTGTGGCCGAAACATTCCAAAAAGATTCTGTATACCGGGTTAATCTTCGCAGTTTATCCCGGATACACGTTTCAACCCTTAGCTGTAATCTTCGCTCCCCATCTGGCGGCATACCTGCTGTTCTTCATTTCGATTGGGGCGATGGCCCGCTGGGCCACTGGCGATAAGAGAAGCAGAGTTTTTGCATTCGTCGCGATTGCTACTTGCGCACTGCAACTGTTTACACTTGAATACTACGTGGGGCTGGAATTAATCCGGCCCCTTTATCTCTGGATTTTATTCAGCAACTCTCAAGGGGCGAAGGCTAACGGACGCAGGGTGTTTCGCTTCTGGTGGCCCTTCGCTTTATTGCTTGCGGCCTGGTTCATCTGGAGACTGGTTCTTTTTGATCCAAGAGTTGAACCTTATCCAAGAGTAATCATCAACGAAATTCGTGACAATCCAGTCAACGGATTTCGCACTTTTGCCCGGATGGGAATACAAGACTTCGTGCATTCTCTTGTTGCGGTCTGGGCAGATTTGGTAAGGCCAGCTCTTTTTTCTCTCCAAACAGCTATTGACCGAATAGCCTGGTTCGTCGCCCTGTTAGCAGGGGTGCTGATCGCGAGCATCACACTTGCCTTTTCCAGAGATGGGAAGCTTACCCAAAAAGAAGAGGTTAAATTTGTTAAACAAAGCTTAGCTCTGGGAATCGGCGCGTTCATTTTCGGTCTTATCCCTATTTGGGTCATCGGCGAACCGGTTACGCAAGGCGGATACAGCCAGCGCTACATCCTCATCGGCATGTTCGGGCTTGCAATGATCCTGGTCGGGCTACTGTGCTTCTTTGTTTCACGCGAGCAGAATCGGGCGATCTTGGTTGCTTTGCTGGCGGCCGTGGCGATCAGCGGGCATGTTCGGCAAACAGAAAATTACCGTCAGGATTGGCAAGTTCAGCGCGATTTTTACTGGCAGCTATTCTGGCGGGCGCCTACACTCGAAGATGAAACCGCGTTAATTTCTTTCGACCGACTTTCCTGGCAAATGGCCGACCCAATGACTGGAAATGCCCTCAATGTGCTCTACTCCAAGGAGGCTGCATCCAATGCTAGTCTGTGGAATTTTGAGCTCAACCGTACACTGACAGTAAACAACATTCGAGAGGGAAGGAATCTCATTATCCACTACCGGGGGCTGAATTTCTCCACAGGGTCAAAAGACGATCTTATTTTTTATTACAAGCCGACCGATGGATGTTTATGGATTCTGACTCCGGAACACGTCAACAATTCTTACTTGCCCGATGAGAACCGCGAATTGGTTGCCGCATCCAACGTCACCAACATTTTGTCGCAACCGTTCACCCGTCCCGCCGAAAGCATCTTTGGCGAGGAGCCGGAACGCGAATGGTGCTACTACTTCGAAACGGCAAGCCTCGCCGCACAAGAGCAGGATTGGGAGCACGTTATCTCACTTTATGCAGCGGCAGAGGATCAGGGGCTCAAGCCCAACTATGGGATCGAATGGCTGCCGCTCCTGGATGCATATTTGAACGTCGAGGAGTGGGAGTCCGCTTTAGACCTGAGCCGCCGAATCCACAGAATGCACTCCCGCAACGATGCGATGGTTTGCAACTCCTGGGTATCCATAGCGCTAGGCGATGCAGGCGCTCAGCCATACTTTGAAAAGGTAAGCGATGTGGCGAGGTGCAAGACGATAACAAATGAATAGTCTGAGCGTTTTCTTTATTTGAGTGAGCGCCCATCATGGATTCCTACGAGAGGTTTAAGATGAACAAACAAAAGCGAATTCTGAATGTATTAGCTTTATTTGTCCTCGTCGCATTGGCCTGCGACCTAACCATCAACTTTCCCGGAACCCCCAGAACCCCCACTCCAACGACCGCCAGCGGTTTTCCCTGGCCGGACGAAGGCGGCGATTGCTTCCTCCTCACCGCTGGACCGACGACCATTTATACACGGCCAAGCACGGAAGCCGACGTATTTTCTGAGGTCGGCGCAGGTTTCCAGGCAACAGTAACCGGCCGAACGGCAGACGGCTGGGCAGGCTTCGATCCGGGTATAGCGCAGGCGGCCAACATAGGACCTTTTCGTCTACGCTGGGTATTCTTCAACGATGCCACGTTCAGCGGCGGCTGTGTCGATGTGTCGGAGGTATGGGGACCACTACCGGGCCACTGTTACACGATGCCGATGGAGAGCGTGAACGTGTATGAGGATGCAGATACGTCCTCCGATGTTCTCGTCACGCTGGAAGTCGAGGAGTTCGCGGCAGTCACCGGCTTAACAGGCACCGGCTGGGCGCAAGTAGATCTGGGTCCGGGGAACACCGGCCTTACCGGGATCGGCTGGATGGAGCAGGGCAGCCTGAATCTGAACGGCAACACATGCGATGAATTGCCCACGGTAAGTCCTTAGGATTGTGATCCGGAACAATTTGCATTTTCGTATTGCGCAACAGTGATCACACCTCACTGTTGGTTTGCCGAGTCATCGATTGCGCAATAAAAATGATTGTTTTAATAGAAATAGGGGCGCAAAAGGGCCAGATTCATAAAATACAATTTCCCCTTCTGTGTTTCCTCGAATGAAATGACTTAATAGTTTTTAAGATAGTGGTGCTGCATCCAGAAGCAGCCCGTTTCTTGATTATGTTCCACATTCCATGGGGGATGACATGCCGCCCTCCCCCACCCGTAGCCTTTCCTCCCCGGAAAGTTTACAGTCTAAATTTTCTTTTCTTGCGTAAACTTTTTAACCTTGAAGAAACTTAAAT
>JBOGUK010000101.1:0-11920 GCA_050695915.1 Anaerolineales bacterium | reverse complement strand
CATCCAACCTCTCCCTTCCCTGGTCTTGGCCGTTTGTCCCCTCCAACGTTAAATGCTGTGCCTGGATGAGATCTTTTAGCCAGTCCCCTTTCCCAAGCACCAGGAGCTTGTCCCCGCCGTGAAGTTGCGTTGAAGGTCTGGGGGCTAGTTTTGTTTTGCCTTTGCGGGTGATGCTAATCACATTAAGTTTGAGAGCTGCTCCCAGGCGGCTTTCAGACAATTGTTTTCCCGCCAGTAAGCTGTCTTCCGGCAGACGAAGCGAGAATAAACGCTCCTCCAATTCAAACAATTCACCTGCCTCCTCGCCCATGTGGCGAAGCTGGCCAGTGAGATTTCGTTGCGGCAAGAGCTTGCGGCCAAACACAACCATGAAGGCGATCCCAGCTATAGTCACCGGTAAACCGGCAAGCAGGAAGTCAAAAAAACGAAAATCCCTCCCAATGAATTCGTTTAATGAATTGCTGGCCAGGATATTAGGCGGCGTGCCGATCAATGTGTTGACACCCCCAAGGAAAACACCAACGGCTAACGGCATGAGTAACAAGGAGGGTGACATCTTCCTCTTGCGTGAGATGTGGTTTACGACGGGCAGCAACATGGCGACGACCCCAACATTGTTGATGAAAGCTGAAAGGGCCGCGGAAATACCCATTAAGGACAGGACAAGCCCACTCTCTTTCTTCCCGCCGATTCTTAGGATCAGACGCCCAAGCAGGCTGGCTACTCCAGTGCGGGCCAAGCCTGCGCTCAGAATAAACATCGCCCACACGGTGATCACCGCGGGGTTGCTGAAGCCGGAAACGGCTTCCTCTGGTGAAACCAAACCCGTGAGCGCTAAGCTTAAGAGCACGAGCAGTGCGATCAAGTCTGCTCGCAGCCTTTCGAATACTAATAGGATTACTGCAATACCAAGGATAAATAGGGTAAGGGCGATCTCAGGGGTCATTGAGGCAGCCTACCCGAGATGCATTTGCTCATGCTCGTTTGGATTATACCGTTTGGCTTTTTTGGGTAGTCCCCGAATGTTATAATCACCCCGCCTCGACGTCCAATCCCCTGTGGAGAAGAAAACTTGATAAAAGCTAAAGAAGTTCACGCGCAAATCGCTAAATATCTGCCTGCTGGCGGAGAGCCAATCGTTGTCGATATCGAGAAATCTCAGGGACCGTACCTGCACGATGCGCTGAGCGGCAAGGACTACATTGATTTCTTCACCTACTTTGCCAGTGCACCCATCGGTCACAATCATCCCAAAATGCACGATTCGGCTTTTATTGAAAAGTTGTTAAGCGTCGCCATCACAAAACCTTCTTCCTCCGACTTTTTCACAACTTATATGGCGGAATTTGTTGAAACTTTCGCCCGCTTGGCGATGCCCAAGAATATGAAGCACCTGTTCCTGATCAGCGGCGGGGCGCTCGCAGTAGAAAACGGACTTAAGGTGGCATTCGATTGGAGGGCTCGCAAGAACTTTGCCTTGTTGGCCACCCCAGCGAGCAATGGGAAATTGCACCCCATTGAGGGGTTAGGAGGCAAGATCATTCACTTCCGAGAAGCGTTCCACGGGCGCTCGGGCTACACGATCTCAATGACCAATACCGATGACGCGCGCAAATATCTTTACTTTCCCAAGTTCGACTGGCCACGCGTTGTAAATCCCAAGTTGCGCTTCCCGGTAACTGACGGAGTGCTGCGCGAGGTGCAAAAGGTGGAAGAAATCGCCGTGGCTCAAATTGAAACCGCGGTTAGGCAGCACGCAGGCGACGTGGCGGCTCTCATCATCGAGCCAATTCAAGGAGAGGGCGGCGATAACCACTTCCGGCCGGAGTTTTTCAAAGAACTCAAGCGGCTCGCCGATAAGTATGAATTCTTATTCATCGTCGATGAGATTCAAAGCGGCATGGGGATCACTGGGAAAATGTGGGCGGTTGAGCATATGGGTGTGGAACCCGACATTATCGTATTTGGCAAGAAGGCGCAGGTCTGCGGGATTATCGTTGGCCCCCGCATCGACGAAGTTAGGGGCAACGTGTTCGAGGAGGAGAGCCGTATCAATTCCACCTGGGGCGGAGATCTCACTGATATGGTGCGCTCTGCACGCTTCCTCGAAATCCTGCATGAGGAAAACTTGCTGGCTCACACCACGAAAATGGGTGAAACCCTCTTGAATGATCTGCACAGCATCGCCGAAAAATCTAATGGCTTCATGAGCAATGTTAGAGGGCGCGGCATGATGGTGGCCTTTGACGTGCCCGATAAGGCGAAACGCGACGAGATGATCGAGCTGATGAAAGAAAATGGGCTCTACGCGCTAAAGTCAGGCGAGCGCTCGATCCGCTTCCGCGGAATGCTGGATGTCCCGAAGAATGTCGTGGAGAAGGCCGTGCGAATCGTAGAACAGAGCCTGCCCAAAAAGTAATCCAGCGTCTATGATAGGGGGGAACGAGTTGAAGATGTTGCCTGATTTTCGAGTACGCCAACGAGACTATTTACTGGAAATCGCCCGCGCCATCACCCAGGAATTAGAACTGGACGAGGTGCTGGCGCGTATTCTTCGCCACGCTGCTGACCTGCTTGCCGGGCAGGCGGGCCTGGTGGCGCTGCGAGCGGAGCCAGGCGGTTGGCGGCTGGCCACTTCCTACGGTATTCCTGGCGCCCTGGTTCGATACCTTGACCCGATATTGGCTGAGGTGCCAGACTACGAAGATCCTGCCCGATTCGAGCTACCTGAGGTCAACCGCTTACTGCAGCGGATTGCGCGCGAGGTGAGCTTAGGATTATTAACTGGAGTTGGGTTGCCGCTGATTGCCCAAAACCGCGTGCTCGGCGTGATCTTTATTTTCAGGAACTATAGCGGCATCTTTTCTCCTGAGGATCGGTTGCTTCTCCAGAGCTTCGCGGACCAGGCCGCTGTTGCGGTCCATAATGCCCAGCTTTATCAGCGCGTACGGCAGGAAAAGAGGCGCGTCGATGGCATTCTGGATACAGTTGCGGACGGTATCTTGATCTTGTCCCCTGATCGCAGCATCGAACGATGCAATCCGGCCTTAGCAAAGTTGCTGAAAACTGATGTCAGTAAGATCATTGGGCGAAAGCACAATGAAGTGATTTCTTTCGATGAGCTGGCGCATGGTCCTACGCTTGAGCAGGCCGAAGCAGGCGGTTGGCCGCTAACGCCGACGGCAACACTGTATGTCGAAGGCGACCTGCGGCGTGAGGATGGTTCCAAGATCGCCATTGGCGTTACCTACGCGCCGCTACTGACCGAGGGCCGTCAGTTGGTCAATGTGATTGCCTCGGTTCGCGACGTGAGTCATTTCCGCCAAGCGGAGGAATTGCAGAGCACGTTTATTTCTGTGATTAGCCACGAACTAAAAACTCCAGTTGCGCTGATCAAGGGATACGTGGGAACCTTGCGTCGAGAGGACGTTCGCTGGGAAAGTAAGGTCGTTCAGGATAGCCTCAAAATCATCGAAGAGGAGGCTGACCACCTGGCAAGCTTGATCGAGAATTTGCTGGATGCATCCAGGTTGGAGGCCGGCGCCTTACCGCTAAACGCCACGGATCTTTCGCTGCCGAATCTCGCCCAACGGATCGCAGAAAGATATCGAACGCAAACCGAAAAGCACAAGATATCCGTCGAGTTTTCTGGCGATTTCCCCATCATCCTTGCCGATGAGCAGAGAATTGGCCAAGTGTTGCTCAATTTGTTATCAAATGCGGTTAAATATTCACCCGAGGGCGGACAGATAACCATCAGCGGTCAAGTGAAGCCCGAGCACGTTGTCGTCTGTGTTACCGATCAGGGTCCGGGAATAGCTCCGGGCGATGTCCCCCATATTTTTGATCGCTTCTATCGCTCAGGCGAAGCGCAGCGAAGCACAAAAGGGGCGGGGCTCGGACTTTATCTCACGCGTGCTATCCTTGAGGCTCACGGCGGCTCCATTTGGGTTGACCCCCAATACAAGGGCGGCGCCTGCATTTGTTTTTCGCTGCCAAGAAATCAATAAGAGGATTGGGTTCAGAAATGCCACGCACACAAGTTCAATGTCCCAATTGCAAACGTCCCGTGACTGCAGAAGTCGAGCAGCTTTTTGATGTCGGTATTGATCCGCAAGCCAAGCAATTGCTTCTCGGCGGCGTCGTAAACACGCTGCGCTGCCCTCATTGCGGCTACCAGGGAAATTTGGCCTTGCCGATCATCTATCACGACCCGACAAAAGAACTATTGTTAACTTACTTTCCCCCTGAGTTGAATGTGCCGCTTATGGAGCAAGAAAAACAAATTGCGCCACTCATGAATCGCGTGGTTAATAACTTGAAACAGGAAGAGCGGAAAGCCTATTTATTCAAACCCCAGCAAATGTTTACCTACCAGGGTCTGATCGAAAAGGTCCTGGAAGGAGAAGGCATTACCAAGGAGATGCTGGAGGCTCAACGTAAGCGAGTCGAATTTTTGCAATCATTGATGTCAGTCCCTGAGGAAAATCTGGTTGAGAGGGTGAAAACCGATGCCGCAAATCTAGACGCTGAAATTTTTGCCTTGTTGAGTCGAATGCTAGAAGCGGGCCTGGCGGCTAGGGATGAGGGCGCTGTCGCCAAGCTGGGAAAGATCCAGGAAGTCCTTCTCGAGCATACTGAGATAGGCAAGCAGATAAAGTCTCAGGCAGATGAGATCGAGACTGCGCGCGCAAGCCTGGAGAGCGCAGGCAAGGATCTGACCCGCGAAAAACTTCTTGAAATGCTGATCGCTGCGGTCGATAACGAGGTAAGACTGAATGCGCTTGCCAGCATGTCCCGCCCGGGAATCGATTACGTATTTTTCCAAACACTGAGCGAGCAGATAGATAAAGCCGGAGGCGAGGAAAAAGAGAAGCTTCAGAAACTTCGCGAGCGGCTGCTTGAAATCACGAAGCAAATCGATGATCAGCTGCAGCAACGATTGGCGATTGCCCAGCGGAATCTGGAAACCCTCCTGCAGTCAGACAAGCCGGGCGAATTATTACGACAAAATGCAGCTGTCCTGGACGATTTCTTTCTTCAAATACTAAATCAGGCTTTGGCGCAAGCGGATGAGAAAAAAGATGCGGACCGGCGTCAGAAGCTTGAAACTTTGCTGAAGACGATCCAACAACTGATCAGCCCGGGTTATAACCCGGAACTTTTGAATGCGTTGCTCGAGGCGAAAAATGATGAGGCCCGAAAAGGTGTATTAGAAGCGCATGGGAACGAGGTGACCAGCGAGTTTGTTGAAAGCCTGTCCGCGATGATGCTCCAGCTTGAGGGCGCGGAGAAAGACCTCGCCGATAAAGTAAGGGCAGCCTACAGGTCCGCATTGCGATTTTCTATGGAAAAAGGACTTCAATCGCCGGAGGGAATGGCAGAGAAATTATCCTGAATTTTGCTCAACCTTAGGGTTATCCAGCCTTAAGCCGTGCCCGCGGAGCGTTATCACATATTCGTGTTCATTATCCAGTTCGCCAAGCCTGTCCCGCAAACGCCGCACCAAGGCATCCAGTGCCTGGTCGGAGATCCCATAAGCTTCTTCTTCGCCCCAGATTTTCTTTACCGCTTCTTCCCGAGGCACCACTAGCCCATCGCGCAAATAAAGTAGTTCAAGCAGTGTAAATTGGGCCAGAGATAAGGGCGGCACAACTTCCTTTTCGTTTACCCAGACTCTCCGCGAGCGTTTATCCATCATCAGCCGCCGCTTTTCCAACGCGGCTTCAGGAAGCGCGTCAAAATCAAGCGGGATGGTGGCATCGGAACTTAGAAATGTGAACTTTTGGGCCAATGCAATTTGGATCACATCTCCATCGGTTAGTGACACCGATCCCTTTAATGGAGCGCCATTGTGATGCGTTCCATTCTTGCTTTCCAGGTCTTCAAGGGAAATGCCATTTGGTCCGGGAAACACGCGCGCATGCTGGCGCGAAATCTTGCGATCCGGTATGACAATTTCGCAATCTTCGCCGCGCCCAATAAGTAGTGGCTCCCGAATTACCCAGCGACTGCCGTTTAGCGGTCCGCTTTGGGCAATCAGAACAGGATAGCTTTCGTTGTGGGATTGCGAAGACATGCCTCTAGGTATAATACCAAAGGTTCAGCCCAAGATTTCTATCCCATTTTACGCCGATCAGCTGAACAAAAGGAAGAAGAGAACCAAATGCCACTGGAAACTGGCGGGATTCTACGCGAGCGTTACGAGATCAAAGAATTTATCAGCCGGGGAGGGATGGGGAGCATTTACCTGGCGGAAGATTTGCGCCTCGAGGGCCGCCGCTGCGCGGTGAAAGAGGTACGCTTGGATTCTTCCCTCTCCGAAGAAACCTTAACTCAGACTCGATCGCAATTTCAGCGTGAGGCCACTGTCTTGGCCCGCTTGGATCATACCAACCTACCCAAAGTGTCTGACTTTTTCTCAGAAGAGGAGAGCGATTATTTGGTAATGGATTATATACCTGGCGATGATTTGCGCTCGCTAATGGTGGCCGCCCGGCAGAAGGAAGAGTTCCTTTCCGAAAGGGAAGTCCTCACCTGGGCTGGCCAGATTTCAGCAGCCCTAATTTACCTTCATGGTCAGGAACCACCGATTGTCCACCGCGATATCAAGCCGAGTAATCTCAAATTAACGCCCAATGGGGTTGTCAAGCTGGTCGATTTTGGGTTGGTAAAGATCTTGGCTGCTCAGGAGGATACGATTACGATCGTCCAGGGCCGTGGAACGGCCCTCTACACTCCGTTGGAGCAATACGGTGGGGACACTGGGCATACAGACGTGCGCAGCGATATTTATGCCTTTGGGGCTACTCTATACCACTTGCTATCGAATACTGCTCCGATTGAAGCTCGCGAGCGCTTCCTACATCCAGAGAGCATGCCATCCCTGCGCTCATTGAATGCGGAACTCAGCCCGCGCACTGAGAGGGCGGTGACCTGGGCTCTAAACCTCCATCCCGAGGACCGCCCACAAACGGTCCAGGAATTTCAACAGGCTCTTTTAGGCAATTTGGACCCGATGACGCGGACGAATGGGCGGATTCCGCACCCCACCTTCGCTGACGTCCTTTCTTCCAGGACGGAACGAGCAATGCTGTGGCTCGCAGGAGGATTGCTTCTCCTAAGCTTTATTGCTACGGTTGGTCACTAGTTTCGACTAGGTGCGTTTCTTCAAGGCGGCTTTCCATGCCCATCCAAGAATCCATCCTATGGCGCAGCCTGCAAGCACGACTAATACCAGGCCCCACTTTCCTGAGAAGGTCATGGCACTTTCGCTTCCTGGCAAACTTAGTGAAAGATAGCTGCCGGCGAACAGCCCTCCAATAATCGTTGCTAAGCCCCACCGAACCGCCCATCGAACTTTGCCTGAGCTGATGCCTGCCTGGTAAGCAAATAAACCTGCGAATCCCGAAATCAACAGGGATAGAAACCAGTCGACTAGAGAGGTCTTCCCCAAGTTGGAGGAGGTGGTGAACGCCTGAGATGGCGCTTCGGTTGAAGGCGTGGCTAATAACATGGCCTGCGCAGTTTGTGTAGCCTGAAGTGCAATACCTGCCGGATTAATGCCGATAATATCGAAATGCACCACGTCAGACCTTGCCTGCGGATCGCCAGAGGCGGCAAAGATCTCCAAGTTACCCTCATCTTCAATTGAATATGTGGCCTGTGCAACACCATCGATTGCAATTGCGCTTACCTGCCTCTGCAACGTGGTTCCTTCAGTGAAAATGGTGACCGAAAAAGTCACCGGGTTGTTATCCGGGACAATATGGCCGTTGCGATCAAGTATTGGGCCAGCTCGCAGATTCAAAAAATCACCGGCCTGGAATGTCGGGGAGAGGGTCGGTTCACTTGGTTGGCGGGTGGCTTGTGGGACAGCGCTTTGTGTCACATCAATATCAGGGACTGGGAATATGCGCGTAATCTCTATCGGAATTCTTTGATCCGGGTTAGGTGAAGTTGCTTCGGATAGGTCGTAACCCACACCTTCAATGGAGACGGGGGACGCACCTGGCGCGCTAATTTCTTGAAAGAGTAACCGTGCTGCAACATCAGCAACCCGCTGGTTTTTGCCATAGAGTCCATAGTAGGCAGTGATGTTCGTGATGTCGGTGGCATCCAGGTAGTAAGGTGCGTTAAGCGCAAATACGACAACCTTTTTATCTCGGATCAGGTCCGGGCGCTCGGAAAGCAATCGGCCCAATGCCAACGACTCGGCTCGAGCACTTTCCTCTCGAAGTAATGCAAACACAACCCACTCAGCCCGCTGCAAATTGGCCAGCAGCGGGTCTTGATCGACCTCAATAGTTTCGTCCAACGTGCGCCTAAGTTGACCGAAGGTAAAGGACAGTAAATTTGCCGGTGAGATTTGGTCTCCCGTGCCTGGACCATAAAGTCTCAAGGTAGCTTGCGCCAATGTATTCGATGGCAGTGGAGCTTGTTCCGGGCATGTGGAGCATTGCTGAACGCTAAAACTATCGGTAATAATGACGATTTGTTCAAAGGGGCCAGGAGGCTCGGGGATAAGGCTCGTGAGCTCATCTGGCGCGGGGTCGAAAAGAGATGCCGCCCTGCGGCTGATCTCAAAGAAAAGCGCATCCTGAGTTCCAATATCATCTAACAAGGATGCATTGAGCAGCACTGAGTTCAAGGTGAATGAGGGATATAACTCATACTTGAGCGTAAGAATGCGTTCAACTGAAGCATCGACGCGTTCGGCGAATGCCTGGTCCTCGCGGTATTTTTGAGCGAAGAACTGAAGCGTGCGAACAATGCTAGTAAATGTATCTGGATCGTTATTGGCAATGAAATTGCCGGTGTAAAGAAGATCGTTGCCCGCGAGGAAGGCGTCTCTGGCCACCAGGGGGGAGTTGAACACTTGCTCTGTGCTGTCATAGCTCCTACGGACCGCTCGAGATCCTAGCGAATCACTGATGATTAATCCGCCATCCTGGCGCCATTGCGCAAACGCCGGGAGCGCCAGGAGTTCGTTGAACGCCTGAGGGTCAAAACTGATTGGATTGGTGGTGGTCCGGATGTTTCCTTGAAAACCCTGGTATCGAATATGTGCCAGCAGCATTGCGTCCGCTGTGCCTTCAGGAGTCGGGGATTCACCCGTTACTGCAAAAAATGGAGGCAGCTCGATTTGCGTAAGCTCGCTTAACGACTTGCGAACAGTTGGAACCTCCTCTTCTGGTGGCCGGTCCAACCCTCCGTGGCCAGGTAGATGCTTGGCGACCACCGCGACACGATTCTTGCTCCCTAAGTGCACCCCTTCGATAAAGGCCCGGCCCAGACGCCCCACCCAATATGGGTCACCGCCAAAACTGCGAGTTCCCAGGTCCCCGGTGCTTTCGGGCCGTGGCGTTTCCAGAACGTCCAGTGAAGGCCCTAATAGCATGTTTACACCAATCGCACTCAACTCTTCACCGAGCAACTGGCCGGCGGCCCTGGCCAAATCAGGGTCCCAGGTGGCGCCAAGCATCATCGCGTTGGGTTGAGGGCTAAGCACTCCTAACAACTGATCGTTTGGAAAGCCATCTCCCTCTTGCGACATTGCAACGAACACCGGGATGTAAACTGGCGTGTATTCTTCCCCACTAAGTGCGTCGGTCCGGCTTGCCAGCGAGGCATTCCCTTCGGCCCGCTGTAGCTCTGCTATAAGAGAGTAAGCTCCTTCGAGTGTGCCCGGCGCAGCTACAAAATTGTTCATATCCCGGCGCAGGACCACACCGCCGATGTGATATGTGTTGATGAGCTCATAGATCAGGGTCTCCTGATCGGCTCGAGAGCCGTCGAATGTAACGAGAAAAAGCTGGCCGACCTTTTCCTCTGGGGTCAAGGTTCCTAATAAGGCTTCAGCGCGGGTCTGCGGTGTGTCACCTTGGGAATTTGGCCCTGCCCAGCCAATTGATGGCGAAATCAGAACCTGGAATAGGATGATATGAACAAGCAGGATGCGTGTCACACTGATGCCTGGCCCATGGGGTTGTGCGCCTATGATAGATTCAAACATTCGCCGGCTGGAAATTATTATAGAGCACGCTAACGCTCAACTGCCAAGGCGCAGCATTATAGCGTGGAGATGCCCCACGGCTAAATTCACATATAATCACCCACGTGAAATTGAGCGTGGTCATCCCTGTTTTCAACGAAGAAAAAACAATCCTGGAAGTGCTCCGGCGAGTGCAAGCCACGGATCTCGCGGATGAAATCATCGTGGTGGACGATGGGTCCACAGACGGAACTGCGCAAGCCTTGAAAACTCTTACCGGTGATAGGGTCAACGTAGTTATCCAGTCCAGCAATAAGGGCAAGGGTTCGGCCGTGCGCAAGGGGATCGAGTTGGCCAGTGGTGACTTGATCCTGATCCAGGATGCCGATCTTGAATATGACCCGCGCGATTACCCTTCTCTAATTAAACCGATCGAGGAAGGGATTGCCGATGTGGTCTATGGCTCCAGATTTCTCGGCGGCCCGCGGCGACCGACGATGTTCTGGCACATGGTTGCAAATCGCTTTCTGACCCTACTGACGAATGTACTGTACAACAACATCCTTACGGATATGGAGACGGGCTATAAGCTTTTTCGGGGTGATCTTGTCAAGGGGATCAAGATTCGCTCGAATTCGTTCAACTTTGAACCTGAGATTACTGCCAAGCTGCTCAAACGCCGAGCGAGAATCTTCGAAGTCCCGATCACTTTTAATCCCCGGGATTATTCAGAGGGCAAGAAGATCAAACTCAATGATGCGTTCGAGGCCGTTTGGGCCTTGATCAAATATCGTTTCGTGGATTAGTGGCTGGGTTTCAGGTCGCGTACATTAAGCTGAAATCTGCGTTGGCCATTGAACTCGTTGACCTCAAAGCGATAGAGCATATCAATCGTGCGCGGCAAGTCCGCGGCCATATGCCCATGCCTGAAAGCGATGGCATCGAATACGATTCGTCCGTCACTTACGGTTAACTTCAGGTGTTGCCCCTCATTTCCCACAACTCGCATGTTGCGCAGCTGTAATCCTCGGCTGACAAAATACACCTGGGGATTCCCGTAACCGGTAGGTTCCAGAAGGTCTAATTGATTGTAGATGTCCGGTTCAAGATCGCCCAAAGGAATTTCGGCGTCGGCGAGCAGGATCGGCTTAAGGTCGAGCGCACCAAGTTTGTCCAGAGCAATACGGTTTAGTCCTTCTAGAGCTTCAGGCAGGTTTTCGTTTTTAACTGTGAACCCGGCGGCCGCCGCGTGACCACCAAAGTTAACGAAGAGATCGGCGCAGGTTTCCAATGCTCGAGTAATATGGAATTCAGGGATACTTCTGCAGGATGCGCGGGTGAATTCGGGACCTCGCTGCCCGACGATCGAAGGACGATAAAAACGCTCCGTTAGGCGAGAAGCGACGAGACCAACGACCCCGGGATTGAATTCCTCGTGGAAAGCGGAGAGCAGCATAGCGTCACGGGCTGTTGAAATAACGATCTCCTCTGCCGCTTGCGTCATCTGCTTGGTTAATTCTTGGCGCTCGCGGTTGCGATTGTCTAAGTCCTGGGCTAGTTTGCCTGCTTCAAAAAGGTCGCGGGTGATGAGCAATTGGTATGCGTCGCGTGCTGTGTCGATGCGCCCAGCCGCGTTGAGTCTTGGGCCCAACATGAACCCGATATCAGCGGAACTTACCAGAGCGGGTTTCAGACCTGAAGCCCCGATCAGACTCATCACGCCTTGACGTTGCGGATTGCGCAGAAGGGATATTCCCTGTCTGACAAGCCAACGGTTCTCACCGCTCAGTGGAACCAGGTCCGCAACAGTTCCAAGGGCCACGAGATCAAACGTGGAGGCCGAAGCCCAGCCCCCTGGAGTGAAGCGCTGTTCCAAAGCCGCGGCGATTTTATAAGCTGTACCCACGCCGGAAAGCTGCTTTTCAG
>JBOGUK010000100.1:0-2122 GCA_050695915.1 Anaerolineales bacterium | reverse complement strand
GGCCCCTTCCTTCTTCGCTTTTTCCAGCGGTTTGTATTCAATTTGCAATTCGTAATTATCCAGCACCCAATCATTAACGCGCTCTTCGATGAACGCGAGTTGGTCTTTGCTGAGGGCCTGCGAATGCGTGAAATCGAAGCGCAGCCGATCCGGCGCAACCAGCGAGCCCGCCTGGCGAGCATGCTCGCCGACGACCTGGTGCAGCGCGGCATGCATCAAATGCGTAGCCGTGTGGTTGCGCATGATGTCCTGCCGCCGTCGTCGGTCCACCTGGGCGATGGCATTATCGCCCACTTTCGGCGACCCCTCGACAACTTCACCGATGTGCACGACGGCGCCCGCGGCGGGTTGGATCGTATCGGTGACGCGTATGCTCCACTTCTTTCCGTTGGCGGACGAGATCGTGCCGGTGTCCGAGATTTGGCCGCCAGATGCTACGTAAAAAGGTGTAGCCGGCAGCAAAACGGAAACCTGGTCGCCTACTTTTGCGGACTTCATGGGTTTGCCATCGCGCACTAGCGCCAGCACTTCGCCTTTGGTTTCCAGCGCTTTGTAAGGGTTGTATTTGACACCTTTCTTAGTAAGCTTCTTGGCCTTCTGCAGATCCTTGAGTACGTCGGCATACACCGAAGCCATCTCGCCGCTCAGTTCGCCCATGGCCTGCCCCGCGCCGGAGGCCAGGCGGTGCTCGTCCATGGCGGCGCGGAAGCCGGGCTCGTCGACGCTCAGGTTGCGTTCCTTGGCAATATCGCGCGTGATTTCGAATGGCAGGCCGTACGTGGCGTACAACTCGAATGCGGCAGAGCCGCCGAGAGTTTTCTCGCCTTTCACTTCCATCGCCGCGAATAGATTTTCAAGATGCGAAAGCCCGCTTTCCACGGTGCGTTGAAAGCGCTCTTCCTCGCGCGTCAGGTTTTCAAGAACAGCCTTCTTATTCTTGACCAGTTCCGGGTAGGCGTCGCCATATTCCTTAATGATCACCTCGGCTAGCTCGGCCATGAACGGCTCGTTGAGGCCCAACTTGCTGCCGAAGCGTGCCGCGCGGCGGATGATCATGCGCGTCACGTAGTTGCGACCGATGTTGCCGGGCACCACGCCGTCGGCGATCAGGAACGCCGCTGCGCGGCTGTGGTCGGCGATCACGCGATAAGGCGTGAAATTCGCATCGCGCTCAACATCGTTCTGCCCGGCCAGGTCCTGCACTTTCTTAATGATTGGCATGAACAGATCGGTGCGATAGTTGCTGGTCTTGCTCTGCAGCACGGAAACAATACGCTCGAAACCCATGCCGGTGTCCACGTGCTTGGCAGGCAGCGGGTCGAGCTTGGTGGGGCTGCTGCGGTTGTATTGGATGAAAACCAGGTTCCAGATCTCGACGAAGCGCGGGTGCGCCAGGTCTGGCTCGCCATTTGGCCGCGTTCCAATGCCGCCGAACTCCGGCCCGAAGTCGTAATAGATCTCGCTGTTCGGGCCGCAGGGGCCGGTATCCGCCATTTCCCAGAAGTTGTCCTTGCGTCCGTAGTAGACAATGTGCTTCGGATCGAACTCCCGTTGCGCCAGCCAGGCCTTGGCGGCTTCTTCGTCGGTTTCGATCTCGCCAAGTTCATCCTTGAATACAGAGGCGTATAGCCGATCCTTTGGGAGTTTCCAGACCTCGGTGAGCAGCTCCCAGGCCCATTCGATGGCTTCCTTTTTGTAATAGTCGCCAAAGGACCAGTTGCCCAGCATCTCGAAGAAGGTGTGGTGTGTGTCGTCGAAACCCACGTCCTCGAGGTCGTTATGCTTGCCTGCGACGCGCAGGCATTTCTGCGAGTCCACGGCGCGCACGTAGGGACGCGTATCGGTGCCCAGGAACACGTCCTTGAACTGCACCATGCCCGAATTGGTGAACAGCAGCGTGGCATCGCCGCCGGGCACCAGGGAAGCCGAGGGCACCAGCGTATGCCCGCGCTGGATGAAGAAATTGAGATACGTCTTGCGGATCTCGTTGGCGGTTAAGGTCTTGGGCATGGGAGAATTATACGCATCCCCAATGTACGACGTCCAACGTCCGACATCCAACGTCGAATGATTCGTGGGTAGGGGCGGGGTCTCCCCGCCCTCTGCCCGTGAAGGGCGAGAG
>JBOGUK010000099.1:0-9497 GCA_050695915.1 Anaerolineales bacterium | reverse complement strand
CCCCGAAACCCAACTATGAGACTTTTGAACTTTTGACCTGGCGGCTCGGGACAGTTCGACTGCAACATTTCCCGCGGCTGCGTGCTTTACATCGGCGATAGTT
Source organism: Anaerolineales bacterium (assembly GCA_050695915.1). Taxonomy (GTDB): domain Bacteria; phylum Chloroflexota; class Anaerolineae; order Anaerolineales; family UBA11579; genus JAMCZK01. Next base: position 9,394 of record JBOGUK010000099.1, on the reverse strand, counting down.
AAGTGTTCCCCGTCAACGACCAGGGGCTGGTTTACCATGTGGAATGATTAACCGCGTTGGCGAAGTGCGCGGGCGATCTCGCGTTGTGCGTCTTTCTTCTTTAGGGTTTCGCGTTTATCCCACTTCTTCTTACCGCGCGCCACAGCGATCTCAAGCTTGGCGCGCCCGTCTTTCAGGTAAAGCTGCAACGGAACAATCGTGTGTCCGCCGCGCTGCACTTCCTCCCATAGCTCGGCGATCTGCTTACGATGGAGGAGGAGCTTGCGTTCGCGCAAAGGGTTGTGATTTGAGGCGCTCGCCGGGTTGTAGGGTGCGATGTGGGCGTTCACCAGCCAGGCCTCGCGTCCATCCGTGCGGACGTAAGCTTCTTTTAGGCTCACTTGACTCGCGCGGATCGACTTGATTTCGCTGCCTCGCAAGGCTAATCCGGCCTCAACCTTCTCGAGAAGAAAATAATCATGTGAGGCTTTTTTGTTGCGCGCAACAACTTTCTCGCCCATGGGAGCGAGATTCTAGCATAGGGGTTGACTTGGTGTTTCGGGTGCCAGGTGATCCGCTTGCTGCGTATCGCGAAGGGTTAGCGTGAAACGGCCAACTTAACCACTTTGCCCAAGGCATCCATAGTGATGCGAGCGTAGTGCGGGTGCATTCGAGTGCCGCCTGGCACTTTCTTGCTTAAGGTCACGAGGCTGCGGCTGGGCGCCAGGCCGGGCAGGCTCTTGTGGTTATGGGGAAGTGTGCATTTATGTCCGACGCAATCCAGATGTTCGTGACTCAGCTTGGCGGCGCTTCCCTGCATTCCAGGCAAATAGTCTTTCACAACCGATTTCACTATTGCCAAGGCGTCAGCAGGCAGTTCCTGGAGCGGCGTGCTATGTTTTTCGCTCCGATCACAAATAGCGTTCATGGCTTCGGACTTTGAGTCCGGCCTTAAGATGCGTTTGTTGGCAGACCCGTTTGCGGCGACCTCACCCAGCGGATCCCCGTATAGTACGAACGAGATGAGCGTCTTTTGGTCTTCACCATCCAGGTAACCCTGGCGGCGGTGCATCGTGTGGGCCATGGCGATCTTTGCCCGGCGCAAAGCCTCGCCAGCCGGGTAGCCTTCATTGAGCAGTCTCCAGAAGGTCTGTCCCAGCAGATCGGCAGCAATCAAGGGAGTGGTCACAGACCCGTACGAGGTGACCGTTGAGCCGATTATGGCTTTGCTTCCTGAGTCGAGGAACTTAAGCGCCAGAGCGCTTTCGGCTGTTTTGCCAAAAATATTCGCCCCATAGCAGGCTTCAGTGAAGACAATCTGTGGAGCTCGGCCGCTGTTGATGATGTCGCGGGGTGTGAGAGCTATGGGGTAATCCTGACCTTGAGGAGTGATCTGAGGATCACGTTGACCATACCATTCGGCGGTGTCTTCCAGTCCATGCAAATTGAAATAGGCGAGCTGCAGCGTCTTGGCCGCATCCTTGGGCAGCTTTCCGCTCTCGGTTGGTGGAGAGATGCTTAGTTGTCGCGGCTCCCCGATCGTTCGGTAGACATTGTGAGATGCCCGCTGCCAGATTTGCGCTGAATATCCAAAGGCCGCGCGCTTTGGCTTCCAGAGACCGAAAAAGGCCATTAGTCTAGCGACGCCCCCCTCAACTTTTTGGATCGGCCCGGATTTACTAGTGCGGCTGGAGGTTATCTTGTTGATGGATTTCAACAAGATCCCGGGATCGTCACCATCGCCGTTTGGCAGCCGCCCTACGGCCCAAGTTGGGATGAAATAGTTTTCGTCTATGCTGGCGTAGGGATTGTCGGAGGGAACGTCCTTATCCTCGTCATCAACCGGGTTGGGTAAGTGGTGGAATGGAATGATTTGCGGACCGCCGGCAATCAGCAAGGCGCCAATCATCTCCCCTTTTTTGTGCAGGGCAGCATCCAAATCGGTAAGGAGTTTTTTGATCTCCCAGGCATCTCCGGCTTTAACAGCGTTGAGACCGTAAGGAGAGACAGATTCTTCCTCATCTATATACAGCAACTTCGAATCCCAGTGCGGATGCAAAGCAGTGGCTTTTACCATTGATTGCAGTGCGGCATCGATCTGAGCAAAACCCTCGACGCCGTACTGCTGCGTCAGAGGTCCGCGCGCCGATATCGCGACGTAAACCGGATAGCGGCCATCGGCGCGGAGGCCGAGGCTTTCCGCATCCGTTTTGATCGATTCGAGATCGATAGGCGTTTCAGGGGCCAGGTCGATTTTGAATAGCTCGTTTGAATTTGACTCCGCCAATTCTACGGGATCTGTTTGGACAATCTTCGAGATTGACGTTGGTTTGCTTAATTCTTCTTCCGAGACGCCCTTTGCTTCCCCAATTTCCTCAGGAACTATCTCTTGAATCCGGCCTCCTTTCCCCTCTTCCAACTGGTTCCATCCTAGAGCGGCTGCGACCTTGGCGGGCATAGCGCGGTTGACTGTCATGGTCAACTCTGTTGGCCATAACGCTTTGAACTGGTGATCGCTGCCCCATAACCTAGCGGCCACCTGACCGCTTACATCTTCCGAAACACATTCATGGAGGAGGTCAAGGGCAGCCTTTTCTTGGCCAGCTTCCATCTTTTGGGCTGCGTCCAGAAGTTTCAAGCGCAAAGCGTGCGGCCAATCTTGCCGGTAGAGTTCAATCAGCTTATTAACTGCATGCCATGTGTAACCGAGCTTCCGTGAAATATCCAGATGCAGGATCGCTGAAAGTGGGGAATTAGGGTTGGCGACTAAGGCGGATTGAATCTCACTCTCTGCTTTCTGCAGGTCCCCAGTTTTGATCGCCTGGACAGCATTCCGCACGCGCTGTGCCCAATCCTGGATGCTATCGGTTTGTGAAGGCAAGGCACGTAACGCATTCGTTGCTGAGCGGGCAATTTCGGCCAACTCGGGCTTTATCCTTCGGGCGACCTGGGAAAGTAATTCCTGCGCTTCAACGAATTCCGGATCTAATTCCGCTAGGCGGATAAGGATCTTGAAAGCTTTTTCCAGTTTGTGGTCTTGGATTAAGGCGCGCGCCCTTGCGAGCTCGACGGGCATGTCATAAGGGTAGAGGTTGAGCCAATCTTCCGAGAGTTCTCTTGCAAAGCGGGCTTCGCCCGCATCATTGGCGGCCTGCAGCATGACCAGCAGGTCGGCGCGATGGATTGCTTTCTTCGAAGCCATTTGAGATTTCAGGTTGTTCATTGCGCAACTCCTGCTTCTTGCGTTTTGTGGACCATATTCAAGGCGATTACGGCAGCCAATTGGCGCTGTACCTGGGGATCTGTGGGTGCCAAGTGGGCAGCCTTGCGAAGTTCGGCTTCGGCGCCTGCGTAATCCTTGGCCTCTTTAAGGGCCAAGCCGGCTTCCCAGTGCGGCTTCATCTCGTGAGGCGCACGTTCAGCAGCCTGCTTGTAAGCATCAATCGCCTCCGTAAACTGGCGGCGGGCCAGGAAAACGCGGCCTCGCTCCACCTGGGCATCTAACATGTAGGGGGCCATTCGGATAGCTTCATCCAAAAGATGCAAGGATTGGTCCAACTGCCCGTCCGTTTTGAGAAGCTGAGCTAGATGCAGGTGCAACCGGCCCAAGCTATCGGCGTCCAAGAGCCTGCCTGCTTTCTTTATCCCTTGCTGAGCCGCATAGATGGCATCCTTGAGATTTCCTGCTGATGCAATCATTTTTGAGAGGGCGAAGAATACATCGCCCCTGTTTGGAAAACGCTGGCTTAGTTTGATCAGCATTTCCAGTCCTTCCGACTCGCCCAGGATTTGAGCTTTGCGAATCAGAAATGGAATCCCGTCGTCGGCGAGGGAACGAGCGCGCTCGAGGATTTCAAGCGCGTCGTCTGCCAGTCCCAATTCCTTCAGCGCCTCGGCAAAAAGCGAAAGGGCGAATGGATCTTTCGGGTTGAGCTTCAGAGCCTCTTCGATATAGACGCGCGCTTCTTTGGGGTCATGGTTTCGCAGCGCTGTCTGGGCCAGCACAATGAATGCGCCAGGATTTTTCGGCGAGAGTTTCTGTGCTTTGCGTGCAGAATCGGCAGCCTCTTTCAATTCGCCTGCACTCAAGTAGGCTTCGGCCAGAGCAATCTGATATTTCGTTTCGTTGGGTCTAAGCTCAACCGCCTTTTGAAGCGACTCAATTGCTTCGCTGAAGGAGCCAGTATTTTTTTGGAGCTGTCCATAATCGTAATGAAACTCGGCTTCTCCTGGTTCCAGGTGAACAGCCTGCCGCAGGTGTTCAATTGCAATGCCAACGCTTCCCACCGAATGCTGAATTTCTGCTGCCAGAGCATGCCACTTCGCCTCTTTAGGCCAGAGTGCGAGGGTGCGCGAAATGCGATGCAAAGCAATCTCGGTGTTACCAGCGGACTGGGCGATCTTTGCGGCGATTGCCTGAACGGGAGCTGAGTGAAGCAACGCGTCGGCCGCTGTTTCAATGAGTTCACTGGCTGATTTCGCATCGTGGGCGGATATTGAGATGGCGCGCTCCGTTAATGTCGCTGGGTCGTTTAGGTGATTTTTGCACCGGGTTTCGACCAACTCGGATTTACTTGCTCGGCTGGTTGCAAAAACAAGTGCCGCAGCCTCAGCCCCGTTTGCGGGGTAGTTGCTTGGTTTTGAATTCAAATCAGGGTCGGGTGCCATGCGAAGATCAGCGCGCGTCTTCCAGCGGGATAGAAGATTTTGAACCGACGATGTCGTGATGGCTTTGTGCGCCTTGTTGAAGGCTGATTTGCACTCCGCATAGCCTTCTTTGGGTAGGGAGGCGACGGTTGAGTCAACGTGCTTTGCGCCCGCGGCTTCCAGAAGCTGCTCCCATTCTGTTTTCAACACGATCGCTTTGCCAAGCGCGAATTGAACCAATGGGTTCCGCGGGTGTTCTGGCGCGACTCGTTTTAAGATTTCAACAGCCCTTTCCCAATCGTTCAAGTCTTCGGCGGCCTGAGCAACCGCCAAGCGGGTGAAGAGGTCAGAATCATTGTTTAGTATCCCAAAAGCCGTCGATAACCTTTCCTGTGCCTGCGCAAAATCATGATGCCGGGTAGCTAGACGCGATTGCATGGCGATCACGCGTGGGTGCTGTTCGCCAATCTGAAGCGCAATGGAAAGCGCCTTTGCAGCCTCTAGTTCTTGATCTTTGTGCAATGCAAGTTCGGCAAGCAGGCATGAAAACTCTAGTGGGATATCGTCGCCAGCAATCGCATTCGTAACGAGGACAGCTGCCCGTTCAGGCTGAAGAACTGTAAGCGCCAGCTCAGCCGCGAGTTGAATCACATGAACGGGCTGGCCTTTCAACGCGATGGCCTTTTCAATGCTAAGAAGAGCCGTCTCCCAGTCCTCAACTTGGGCGAGTAAGCGCGCTTTAGCCAGCAGCAGTTCAGCGTTCTCCGCGTCCATCGAGAGCGCTCGTTCCATCGTTTCCAGAGCTGCCTGTGGACGACCCATCTCTTTGAGGATGTGCGCTTTTTGTACAAGGACTGTAGGATTATGAGGCGACAGCGATACCAGTTGTTCGGTCACTCCAAGCGCTTTCTCCCACTGCGCGGATTGCGATAAAGCCTCGACAAGGTCCGACAACAAATCAGCATCCGCTAACTGGTTGCCTTGTAGGGCCCGCTCAAAATAAGGGATGCTCTCTTTGGATGCGCCCTGGGACAGCATGAAGCGCGCGGCGCCAAGCAAATCGTCCCTGGATCCTTTCTTTAGAAGCTTGCTGAACGACCGGAGAGCTGACTTGTGATCGCCGGCGGACCATTGGAACTCAGCGAGTTTCTGGATGGCGCCCACCGTTTGGAAGCCGCTCTCGATTGCCTTGTTCAGGGCCTTGATGGCGTCCTCGACCATTCCCAGAGTGATGGCTTGATCTGCAAACCAGAGGAGCGTCGGTTCATCATGGCTTGCTTCTGAATAGACTGATTTGGCCAGTTGGACCGCCTTTTCCCGGTGGCCAGTTTTCGAATATGCAACGCATAGGGATTTAAGGACCTCGAGATCTTTCCCGTCGGCTTTGGCTATTTCTTCAAGAGACTTGATTGCCAGGCGAGTTTCGCCAATTTGAATCTGCGATCGGGCTTTGCCGAGCGCAAGACGCTTGGACCAGGCCGGATCATTGAAAGGGTCTGATGTCATAGCGGTTGAAAACTCTTTGACGGCCTCTTTGTGTTTACCGAGGGACGCCAGAGTTTCTGCTAACATCACGCGCGCCTCAAGAGGCGTGTCTCCCATGGCAACAAGGTTTTTGAGAACGGATTCCGCGGCGTTAGCCTGGTTGTCGGCCAAAAGTGCTTTAGCGAGGTCCATAAGCACTTCGGGGTTTTCGGGCGCCGCCTTATGCGCAACCTGAAGGGCGGCCAAAGCGCGCTTGTTCTCGCCGCGCTTTAACAACAGCTTTGCAAAGCTGTGTGCGATCTCGGGTTGGCTGGGATACCTATTGTGCGCATCGGAAAAGGTGTCATATGCGCGATCGCTTTCCCCGGATTGCATTTGGAGCGACCCCAGGCGCAGTGCCATCTCCCGATCTAGTTTGCCCTTCGCACTTTCTAAAGCAAGTTTTCTAGCCCGCTCATATGATGCGATGGCTTTTGCCGAATCGTTGAGTGTGGCATAGATATCAGCTAATAACGCGCAGAACTCTGCCGACGGCCCTGCGAGTTTTTCCGCGTTGATCAGTAAGTCAAGCGCCGTTTGATGTTCGCCCCTAGTCTTGTAAAGCTTCGCAAGCGCTTTCCAAGCCCCTGTATCTGAGGGGGCCAGGTCCACGGCGCGGCGAAGGTGAGTTTCCGCGCTCACATCGTCGCCCTGGAGAATCAGGGCTCGGCCAAGGAGGGCGTATGCGGCGCCATTTGACGCATCAATAGTTATGGCTTGTTGGCAGGCCTGAATGCAGGCGCCGATATCGGCAGTTTCAAGAGCGCACTGAGCCAATGATGTGAAATCTGTATAACCGGGTTGGGGATTAATTCCGAGATAGACCTTCCATTCCTTGACAGCCCCTTCGTTGTTTCCGGTGATTTGCAAAAGCCGCGCAAGGTTGCCGCGTAGCCCAGGATCTTGCGGCCCCAACGCGGCAGCGAGATGGGCGGCATCGAGTGCTTTTCCAAGTTCGCCGTTTTTTTCAAATGACGCGGCAAGGAAGGCGGCGCTATCGGAATCATTCGGTCCGGCCTCAACAGCCTTTTGCGCCGGAACGAGCGCATCGTTCTTCAGCCCAAGATCGAACAGGACCTCGGCGATATTCTGAAAGATTTTGGCGTGCTCTAAGCCGGTTCCGTCTTCTTCCTTTTCTGCGCTCTCTAGCGCGGCTCGCGCTAGAGTTTCTGCCTCTTTAGTATCGCCAGATTTTAAGGCAACCTTTGCCGCCGAAATCAGCGACGTAGGACGTTTGGTAGGCATCGGGCCTGAGCGCAGCTCGCCTGCGCAGGCGAGGTCTGCGAGGTCATGAAGGGAGTCCAGGGCTTGAATCCCGTCCGCCGAATCGGCTAATTGGGCAGCCAGCCCTTCCTGCACCTTTTTAGAAGCTTCCCAGGCGGAACTGAGCAGGGGGATAGCTTGATCCTTTTGACCACTGATCTGATGGATTTCCGCCCGCAACAAAAGTTCTTCGATCTGCGAAAGTTCCGTCCCCGCCTGCCTTTCGCCGCGCATATTTTTCAGGGCGTGGAGAGCAACTTGCTTGGCAAGTGGCGAACTGTGTTTAGATAGCTGGCGCAATATAACCAGTAATCCCGGGAGCGGAATGTTTTCGATTAGCTCCATGAGATGCGCGCCCTGTTCATCCACAGAAAGTGGATTGCTGAGGAGGGCACGTAACCCTAATAATTGGAGGTCAATATTTTGGTCGGTTGAGATCAGCGTGGAGAGTAATTCCTGAGGAGAAGGAATTAGGCCCAACAGGATAGCTAGTGGAAGTTCCCAGTAGGCGGCCGGAGCGATGCTTAGGTCATTGGCTAATTGTTCCCACCCCGTGAGCAGGCGCCGTCTTTCCCGCAACGTAATGGCAATGAGGGTAGCGTTTTCCAGGTCTGGCGATTCTTCAGCTTTGGTCCCTGAGGCGAGCTCCTCATAGAAGCTGGCCGCCTTATAGCGCAACGCTTCCGGCAACGCCTGCATGGGCGCGGCGCGCAGAATATCAAACTGTTCCGTTTGACCGAGCGTTAAGAGACCGAGGAATGCAGGCGACCACTTTTGTCGTTCGGCACCTGCAGCCTCTAATGCCCTACGGGCGAATGCGGGATCCTGCAAGCATTCCCATAATGTCGCTTCATTGCGCAAGGCCGCGACGACCGTGGGCCAATCTTCCTGGCGAAGTTGCTGCTTAAGGTCCGCGATGAAAGTTGACATAGCTGCAACTCGCGGGTGATCTTCTAGGATCTAGCCGCCCCAGCTCACTTGCATCACGATCCAGTAGCCGGCGGCCATCATGCCCAGGCCAAGAGCGGAAAGGAAAATGCCAACGCCAGCGGCTGTCTTCACCAACTGCGAAACGCCATCGAGTAGCGCTGAGGCGTTCCCTACCAGGCCGGCAATATCTTCAGCCACGCCTTTCTGGACCATCTTGGCTGCCTGGGTGCTGATGCCTTTGAGCTCACGGTTCATGGTCCTGGTGACGAGCACGAACATCCCCATGGTGAGTGTGCACATGCCCAGAAAGAACATTGCGGCAGCCATCAAAAGAAGTGTGTCAGCCTGATTGATTGCGTACATCTGTACCTCCGAGTAATCTTTTGCCAGCCCTCCGGCAGGCGTGTGGACAATAGGTGCAAGTCTTGTGCCAAAGTGGTAACGCGGAGGTTTGACGGCCAGGATGACAGCGGCTAAAATAATCATGCGCTTGGTCTCCCCATGGGAGACTTTTTTTGCGGGTAAACCCCACGGCGCAAATCGAATGTGGAGCGAAGGTAACCTCCAAAGGTGAGAGGCGCTCCAAAAGGATGAAAAATGGAACGTTATACCTTGCAGGCTTCCCGCCGCACTTCCACGGGGAAAAAAGTTTCCAGGCTGCGCAGAGAGGGAAAGGTACCGGCGGTTCTCTACGGAAGATCTCTTAAAGAGCCTATCCCGGTAACCCTGGATCGCGTCGAAACATCAAAGACTTTAAAGAAGATCAGCTATTCCAGCCTGGTCCTTGTGAACGTGGATGGCGAAGAACACAACGCGCTGGTACGCGATTTTCAAATCGACAGATTGCGTGGCGACCTGACTCACCTTGATTTCCTTGTTGTTTCGCTAACCGAAAAAGTTCGCGCGGAAGTGCGCGTACTACTGGAAGGCAAAGCGCCAGTGATCGCCAACCTTGGCGGCTTGCTAGTGACTGGTCTGGAGCGTGGAGAAGTTGAGAGCCTTCCTCAGGATTTGCCGGAGCACTTCACACTCAATGTTTCCGGTCTGGGGA
>JBOGUK010000098.1:0-5865 GCA_050695915.1 Anaerolineales bacterium | reverse complement strand
GAACAAGCTCACACTGTGGCCTTCCTCGACCGCCGCCTTTGCGACGAGGAAACCCAGCGTAGCCCGCGTGGGGTGCTCGGGACCGTGGGAGATGTGGACGAGGATTTTTGAACATGGATGCTCCCCTCCTGATTTGTGGCTAATTATAAATGTGGAAGGATGTAAACCCGCGTAAGTATTCGCCAGCGGTACGACCGCGGTTACCGAAGTTACTGTAGGGACAGGTCTCAGACCTGTCCGCCCGGTGTAGGCGGGGATCTGAGCAAATCATACTCAAGGGGGCTACCAGACGCACCCGCACGACGCTTTACATATTAGGGTCCAACCCCTGCTTCAAATCCGCCACCAAATCCTCCACCGCTTCAATCCCCACCGACAGCCGCAGCAGGTCGCGCGGCGTGCTCGGGTCTTCGCCTGCGATCGAGGCGCGGTGCTCGATCATGCTTTCGATGCCGCCGAGGCTGGTGGCCTGCTTGAAGAGCTTCGTGCTGGCAGCCAGCTTGCGGGCAGCGGCTTCGCCAAACGCAGGATCTCCTGCGTAGGCGACCTGAAACGAGAGCATCGCCCCAAATGCTGACATCTGGTTTTTAGCAATGACGTGGCCGGGATGGTCCGGGAAGCCAGGGTAGTGCACACGGCTCACGGCGGGGTGCTGCGACAGGAACTCGGCGAGCACCTGCGCGTTGGCGGCCTGGGCGCGCACGCGCAGCGGCAGTGTGGCCAGCCCGCGGCGCACCAGCCAGCAATCGAACGGCGATGGCACGCCGCCCGCCAGCGTCTGCACCTGGCGGATGCGCCCGAACATTTCATTCTCCTCTCTCACGATCACGGTGCCGCCGGTCACGTCCGAGTGGCCGCCGAAATACTTGGTGCTGGAATGCACCACGATGTCGGCGCCAAGCCCCAGCGGGCGCTGCAGCACGGGCGTGGCGAGCGTGTTGTCCGCAACCAGCAACGCGCCCGCAGCATGCGCCAGGCCGGCGACTTCGGAAATATCGATGATCTTGAGCAACGGGTTGGACGGCGTTTCCAGGTAGATAAGGCGCGTGTTCTTTTGAAACGCGTTTCGGACCAACGTCAAGTCGTCGAAAGGCACAAAGCTGACCTGCAACCCCCAGCGCTCGATGACCTGCTGGAGCAGGGCGCGAGTTCCATGGTAAATGTCTGTGGAGACAATGGCATGGTCCCCTGGCTGCAAGGCTTGAAAGACGCTGTGGATAGCCGCCAGCCCGGAAGCAAATGCGGCTGCTGCCGACCCGCCTTCGAGTGCGGCGAGCGCGCGCCCGTAGACATAGCCGCCAGGGTAGCTGCCATCCTCGGCGCGCAAATAGGTGGTGGAGAGATGAATGGGCGCGGCGATGGCGCCGGTGGCGGCGTCGGGATCGTTGCTGGCGTGAACGGCGAGGGTTTCGATTTTCATGGTGGCCTCGGAGAGGAATAAGGGAATTGTAGTTGGCGTGGACAACACCACTGCCGCATTTAAATTTGTCATTCCGAGCGAGGGCGTTTTGCGGCGTTTTTAACGCCGCAGCCCGACGAGGAATCCCTTAGGTCAGACCGAAATGCCGTTTGATTTCCCTAAGGGATTCCTCCCCTCGCTTCGCTAGGGTCGGAATGACAAACAGGATTGGTGCCATCTAACCAAGATTTTCTAATATCATTACGTACTATTGTCGTAACCTTCAAAAAGGCCATGTCCCGAACATCACCTTCACCTGAACTGACTATCACTAAGGAGCATGCCCGCCGCTTTCTGCTTGCGCACCAGCGCCTGCTGCCGCCGCGCAAACTGCGCGGCGAGCAGGGCGTGCTGGATTACATACACCACGTCAACTGCATCCAAAACGATCCTATCAACGTCGTGGGGCAGAACCACCATCTGGTGCTCCAGTCGCGCGTAAAAGACTACAAGCCGGCCATGTTGGACACCGCGCGCTACGTGGATCGGTCGCTCATCGATGGCTTCGATAAGCAGATGGCTATTTACCCCGTGGAGGATTGGCCCGATTTTGCATTTTACCGGCAGAAGTTTGGCGACAATTTTGCCCGTAAAGAAAGCGCAAAGAAGGCAGCCAAGCTCATGGATTGGGCCAGGAAAGAAATAGAAACCCGCGGCCCGCTTTCTTCATCAGATCTGGAGGAAGACACGCGTGTGGATTGGTGGTTGAGCGGCACCATGCGGGCAGTGCGCATCGCTTTGGACATGTTGTTCGTTTCGGGCGAGCTCGTTGTGCACCATCGCGTCGGCACGCGGCGCTACTTCGATTTGAGCAAGCGTATGCTGCCGTCCAATTTGCACAAAGCGCGCAAGACTCACAGATCGCAGGAAGATTATTTGGACTGGCACGTGTTCCGCCGCTCCGGCGGCGTAGGCCTTATGTTTTTCAAGACCGATGCCAAATGGGGCGAGTGGTTGGTTGGCGCGGCGGCGCCATCATCCGTGCCTTGACCCGGCTGGCGGACAAAGGGAAGCTTGTGCGTGTAGCGATCGAAGGTTTGCCGCGTAAGGAGTTCTATGTTCGCCGAGAAGAATTGCCTGCGTTGGAGGCAACCAGTAGTCGCAAGACAGCTCTTGGCGCCCCTTCAGCGCACCGCTGGATAACCTGATGTGGGACAGTTTTTTGATCCCCATGATCTTCGACTTCAATTACACCTGGGAGGTGTATAAGCCGGCGCCACAGCGAAAGTGGGGTCATTACGAGCTGCCCGTGCTGGCCGGCGACCGCTTCGTGGCGCGCCTCGATCCGGCCTTCGATAAGAAAGCAAAGGCCTTCATCATTCAAAACTGGTGGTGGGAGGATGGAGTAGATAAAAAAGATGGGGAATTGCTGGCGGCATTGCAAGATTGCCTGCTACAGTTCTGCAAGTACTTGGGCGCTGATTCGGTGAAAATGGGCGATAAACCGAAGCGCGACTTAGTGTTGAAAGAACTGGCCCGCACGATCTGATACGTTCGAGACCACCGGCACCGAGGAGGCGCGCTACATGGTCTTCGCCAGTTGACTCTCAACGAACGTTGAGTTTCGAGCCCTTGTTGCCGCGCTAGATGAACGAATTCAGATAGATTACCCCTTACTACCGGATCGATTTACTCTTCCTCAAAGCGGTAAGCGAGTGCCGCGGCGACGAAGGCAACAAGCAGCCAGGCACCTCCTAGCAACACCTGCTGGCTGTAATTCGTTATGCCAGCTCCGGTCAGTGTGATGCCGCGAATTGCCTGAATGAGCGCGGCGTGCGGCACCGCGTAAGGCACAAGGACTGGGAGTGGCTCCGGAAGCACCTCGATGGGCAGCATCGCGCCGGTGAGGGCGAACAGGAAGAACGTAACCGTAGTGCCCACGTTGCTAGCAGTTTGCGGATTGGATGTCAACCCGGCGATGGCGAAGGCGATGGCCAGCGAGGTGAGCAGCACCATGGCCATCAGCGGTAAGACCCACAATAAATTTGCACTCAAAACGACATTTCCACCAATCATTTTTCCGATGGCGAGCACCCAGACCGCTGCGGCCAGCCCGACCCAAACGTAGGTAAAGGCCTGTGTCAGTATGACGGCCGCAGGTGAAACAGGCGTGACGGCGAGGCGTTTCAGGATGCCGCGCGCCCGGTAGCCGGCGGCCACCGCTACCGTGATGTCCTGCAACTGGTAAACAACAAGGAATATGGCCATCCCCGGCAGAGCGAAATCGAAGAAATTGATTTGTTCACTGCCCAACTTGAAATCGAGGTCGGGCAACAACCCAAACACGGCAATCTGCAGTGTGCTGGCAAAGACGGCGAAGATCACCCCGCGGCTGCGTAGCGCCATCCTCGCGTTGGCGAGCAGCAGCGTAGGGAAAAGGGAACGTGCGTCGACCGCCTTCATCGGACAAACCGGTAGGCTCGCGCCGCGGCCGCGAACAGCACTGCCATCCAGATCAAGGAAATGGTTAGTTCCGGCCCGAAGTCGCCAAGCGCCTGCCCGTGAATGATGATGCCCCGCACGGCGGAGAGCAGCCCCGTATAAGGGATATAACGGGCAAGATTTTCCAGCCAATCGGGGAATGCTGCCAGCGGAAACATTGCCCCGGTGAACAGATACAGCGGGAAGCTGATGGCGCTGTCCAGCGCGTTGGCGTTCTGCGGCGTTTTGGTGAGCCCGGCGATCACAAAGGCAATGCTCAACCCTGTTGCGGTGACGATCACCATGACTGGCAGAACTGCCAACACGCCGGGATCGACGCGGACATTGGCGCCCAGCGCCCTGCCGATCGCGAAGAAGCCGGTGATGGTGAGGATGCCCATCAAGCCGCGCGGCAATACTTCTCCCAGAATCAGTTGTGCAGGGGAAACGGGCGTGACGGATATCCGTTTCAGGACTCCGCCGGCCTTATAGTTGGAAATCGTGGACAGGAACGCATGACCGTTGCCAAGCGCCACCCCCAAAACGCCCAACCCTGTGATCCAGTGATCCATGAATTGAATGGAACCGGCCTCGGTTTCCCATTGCAGGTTAGAAAACAGCGCGAGGACGAACAAGAGTGATCCAGGAAACAGGATCATCGTGGCAAAGACTTCTTTTGAGCGGAGGATCTGTTTCGCGCTGGCCACTGCCAGCCGCCAGATGCTTTTGATCGTACCCATCGCGCCCTACTTAATCCCTTAGTTTCCGGCCGGTTAGCTCTAGGAAAATGTCTTCCAGAGTGCCCGGCGTCACTTCCAGGCCGCGCAGCTCAACCCCTTTGTCTTCAGACCAGTTGAGCAGTGCTCTCACGGCCTGCTTTGGCTCACTCACCCGCAGCTTGTAGGTGGGGCCGGCAGGGTTGGCGCTGTGTTCCAGTGGGGAGTTGGCCACGCCGGCGATGCCCGTGAGCCGCGTAAGCTCACTTGTGTCCACGGCCCGTGCGGTGGCGAACTCGATGTGACCCATGCCATCCAGCCTGGCGATCAGGTTGCGCGGCGTGTCGATGGTGCGGATGCGCCCTTCGTCGATGATGGCAATTCGATCCGCAAGCAGCTCGGCCTCTTCCATATAGTGGGTTGTCAACAGGATGGTTTTGCCCGCCTCCCTATTCAACTTGCGGAAAAGCTCCCACAGGCTGTGGCGCATCTGCGGGTCGAGTCCGGTAGTGGGTTCATCCAGGAACAGCACTTGGGGATCGTTCACCAGCGCAGCGGCCACAGAGAAGCGCCGCTGCTGCCCGCCGGAGAGCTGGCGTATAAAGGCCTTGCGCTTTTCGAGCAGCCCGACTGTTTCCAATAATTCCTCCGGCTCTCGGGGGCGGGGATAAAAAGAGCCGAAGAGTTCCAGGATTTCTTCGATGGTTAACAGGCTGAAATAAGAGGCAGCCTGGAGTTGGACGCCGATCATACGCTTGACCTTATCCAATTCGCGGTGGGGATCCACACCCAGGACGCGTACCTCACCCGAAGTCGGCCTGCGTATGCCCTCGATGATCTCAAGTGCGGTTGTCTTGCCCGCGCCGTTCGGCCCTAGCAACCCGAAGAACTCGCCCGCGGCTATCTCGAAGCTGATGCCGTCCAGGGCGCGCAGCGAGCCGCCGCCGGGCCGCGGATATACCTTCACAAGGTCGCGAACTTCAACAGCAGGTGGGTGTTGTTTTGACATCTCGGTTCTCTTCTACAATTAAATTCTACATTGTAGGAGTACAGTATATGAGGTACAATGGGAAATGTCAACCCTAGGCAAAAAAATGAAAGCCCCAGAACCTACCACCCAAACCCGGCCCCGCCTCAATCGCCAACTGGTGCTGCGCACCGTTCTGGAGATCATCGATCGGGAGGGGCTGGAGGCTCTCAACATGCGCCGGCTGGGCGCGGAACTGAGCGCCGATCCCATGACGATCTACCACCACGCCGGCAAGAAAG
>JBOGUK010000097.1:0-8065 GCA_050695915.1 Anaerolineales bacterium | reverse complement strand
ATATGCCTGCCCACTTTTGTGGAACCGGTAAATGAAATGAGCGGAACGCGCTGATCATTGATCAGTAACTCCCCGACCTCGGGGCCGGTGCCGATCACCAGGCTGAAAATGCCGTTTAGTCCGTGATCGGCCATCACTTGGTTGCAGATGTGCTGTATGGCGATTGCCGTTAGCGGCGCCAACTCCGACGGTTTCCAGATCACGGTGTCGCCGCAAACAGCGGCGATCGAAGCATTCCAGGACCAGACGGCGATCGGGAAGTTGAACGCCGTGATCACACCAACGGGCCCCAACGGATGCCACTGCTCGTACATGCGATGGGCGGGCCGTTCGGAGTGCATCGTGAGTCCGTATAACTGGCGGCTGAGCCCGAGCGCAAATTCGCAAATATCGACCATTTCCTGTACTTCGCCTAAACCCTCGGCGCGAATCTTTCCCATTTCGAGCGTCACCAATTCACCAAGCGGCTCTTTGAGTTCGCGAACGGCTTCTCCCAGATCGCGCACCAGTTGCCCGCGCTTCGGCGCAGGCACTTCGCGCCAATTGATAAATGCCGCTCGCGACGCTTCGACAACTTGTTCGTATGAATCCGGCGTGGCCTGGATCACCTTCGCGATAGGCTCGCCATTCGACGGGTTATATGAAACGAGTTCTTTTCCCGCGGAGTCATCGATCCAATGGTCCTGCCCGAATGAGGCCCCGGGGTTCACATCTTTGATATTGAGCTTCTTTAGAAGTTCTTTCACTTAAACTCCGCTCTTCTGGGTTGTTTAATTATAAAAGGAAGCATTAGAGCAGTTGGTGCTCAAGCAATCGAAAACGTTTGATCGGGCTGACCCTTTCTTCTTCGCAGGATAAACGGATCATTTCCCCAGTTTCCTCTGTAGATACTCTGACCTCGTGAACGCGACCGTTTTCCGCGAACTGTACGCTCCAGCCTACTTTTTGCTGTTTAGCCTCAGCTACGGACAGCGTATTTATCCTATCCAAGCCTAACTCCTGGCGCAGCAGGATTTCGGCAGCCTGGATAGGTTCGGAGTAGATGCTCCGCCCGCGATAGTGATCGAGGGCTATGCGGCCCTCTAGCCCGGCCTCCAGGACGCTGGCTGCGTTTTCGGGCCGCAGGCGACCGTAGGAGTGCCCATAGGGTAAGTGCAACAGGTTGGCTGCGAATCGGTGACCGCCATGATGCGTGCTTTGCCAGAGGACGTCCTCGTATTCGGCATGGATCGCATTGTAAGTCGCTACCCCGTGAAGCGCGCAGCACTTATCACGCCGCCCATTTGTGCAGATTACGAATAAGTTTTCGTTCGTTATTGAGGCGTCATGGCGTGGATCTTGGTTGGCTATTGCAGCGAGATCAAGAGCGAGCAGAGCGGAATAGCTTGCCAAATGAAATTTGTAAAGCCTTGGTACATCGTGTGCTGAAAGCGCCGCAAAGAAGGTTATTTTGCTATTCGGTCGGGGAGATCTTTTTATGAGCAAAAGCCGCGAATGAGGAATTAATTCCAGTAGTTCATTTAGATGTGCTTTGATTTCGTCAGGGATACTGCTTTCTTTGAGCGCCTTGTTACCCCAGTGGCCTGAGTACTCAAGCAGAAACCAAACATCGGCACGCGGAGCCGTGCCAATCAATGGTTCGTTGTGCTGTAAAGATTCGAGGGAACAGGTAATTGTTGGTGCAGTGCTGGCAGCGAGGTTCATCGCGCCGATTATATATGGGCGCCAAAAAAATCAGGGCTGGTCGAATAACCAGCCCTGATTGTCCTCGTGAAGTTATGCTACATAATCCTTGAGGCGGTGGCGAACGCGTGGATCGCGCAGTTTGCGCAGCGCCTGAGCCTCTATCTGGCGCACCCGCTCGCGGGTGACGCCCAACTTGCGGCCCACGTCGCTCAGGCTGTGCACGCGGCCGTCGTCAAGTCCGAAGCGCAGGCGCAGGATGCGCGCCTCGCGCAGCGGCAAGGTTTCTTCGATGGTGCGGGCCAAATCCTGCTCAAGCAGGCTCTGCGCCGTGGTCTCTTCAGGGGAGGGGGATGTTTCGTCTTCGATCAATTCACCCAGTACGGAGTCCTCATCGCTGCCGATCGGGGTTTCAAGCGAATGCGGCTGGAATGCGGCCTTGGTGATGAGCTCCACTTCCTGAGGGCTGGTGTCCATCGTATCGGCAATTTCCATCAGGGTAGGTTCGCGCTTGAGCTCCTGTTTCAGCATATTCTTGGTGCGCATCATCTTGGAGATCTTGTCGCCCATGTGGGCGGGGATTCGGATGGTGCGCGACTTGTTGGAGATGGCGCGTGTGATCGCCTGGCGGATCCACCAGGTGGCATAGGTGCTGAATTTGAAGCCGCGGCGATAATCGAATTTCTTGGCGGCGCGCATGAGCCCGATGTTGCCCTCCTGGATCAAATCGATCAGCGGCAAACCGCGGTTCATATTCTTCTTGGCGATGCTGATCACCAGGCGAGAGTTCGCCACGATCAGATGCTGGCGGGCTTCCCAGCCTTCTTGCACGTCATCCATGAGTTGCTTGCGCTTGGCGGCGCTCAGGTTCTTGGTGGCAAGTTTTTCGCGGGCGCCGTTGCCCTTTTCCATTGCCTTGGCCAGCTTCACTTCTTCCTGCGCCGTCAGCAAAGGAACGGAAGCGGCCTCGTTGAAATATAGGCGAACGAGATCGCCGGTCTCGGCTTCGGCGAGCGGGTCATCGGAATTGTAAATCTCCTCCTTTTCCGGCTCCGGTTCTTCCTCCTCGATATTATCGAGCATCTCACCCGCTTCCACTTCCTCGTCCTCGACGAGGGGGATGCCCGCGCTCAAGAGAGCCTCGAAGATCTCCTCCAGCTGGTCGGATTGGCGCTGCTCGCCGGGAACCAGCTGAAGCACATTATCGATGCTTACAAAGCCCTGCTTGCGTCCGAGCTTAAGCAGGCGCTCGATCGCCTCTTCCTGGGTTAGCCCTTCTTGTTCGAATTCCTCAATTGTCTTAACCGTCATTCTTTATACGTTTTCCTCTTCGCATCAGAATAGTCTTGTAACCTTAAGCCTGTATGAACAATAACGACCTGTAAAATGCCTCGTTACTGACGCCCCCAGATGCCAGAAACATACCCGCGCTCCCATTTTGGAGCGAACTACAAAGGGTCTGGTTTTGTCTTAAACGGAGTGGACTAGTTGGCCGAGTTGCCCGCTCATTCTATGGCTAAACGCCATTTGTGCAAATTAGAGCAAGGTTAAGGTATTACCTCGACTCCCCTCCAAAAAGCTATGTAATCCTTGATCATTTGTGCGGCCCTGAACGGCTGTGGATAGAACCAGGCGGCATCGTAGTTTTCATCCGCATTGACCTTTATCGTGTAGTAGCAGGCGACCCCTTTCCACGGGCAAACGGTATGGGATTCGCTTTCCATGAAGTAATCGCGTTTTATGGATTCAGGCGGAAAGTAGTGGTTTCCCTCCACCAGGACCGTATGTTCCGATTCGGCCAGGGTGGCGCCTTTCCAAACTGCTTTTGGCATTCTTTTCGTACCGCTCTAAAACCGACGCCCCTAAAGACCAAGACTGTCAAGCTGCTGCTGTGCATAAGCTGCCGCACCCAGCAACCCCGATACAGTATTCAGAATAACATGCAATGGGAATCGCGCCAAATAATCCTGGTAGCCCATTTTGCCTATAAAGGTTTCGGTGAATTTGAAATCATCAAACGCCGGCAGGATGCGGGGTGGGATGCCGCCGCCGATGTAAACGCCCCCCGTGGCCCCGAACCCGAGCCCCAGGCTGCCTGCGTGTGATGCCAACGCAGATATAAAGACCTGAATAGTCATTCGGCAGATCTCTGAACCCGGCCTTTGCCCCATGGCCGTTTCAACGATAATTCGCGTGGCATCATCAGAACTTGCCAGCTCAGATGCGAGCCAGGCGGGCTCCTGCTGGCGGCCGCTGGCTTTTAGGAATTCGTAGATATTGGGAAGGCCGATTCCGGAGCATACGTGCTCCACAGCAACTTGCCCTAGTTTTTTCCGCAGAAACCCCAGAAGTTCGTCCTCGAATTCGTCAGAAGGCGCGAAATCAGCGTGGCCGCCCTCGGTGGCAAAGGCATAGTAGCGGCCCGCGGCCCAGTTCAAGTAGCCGACGCCGAGCCCGGTCCCTGGCGCGAGGACGACGATGGTTCCATTGGCTTCGGGAATACCCTTATTCAGTGTATGGATTTCACCCTGGTTTAAAAGGGGGACAGAATTTGCGATGGCTTTCAGATCGTTGATAAGCCATACATGCTGCCAGCCGAATTCGGCACAAAGTTTAGCTGCATCAACCGTCCAGTCGAGGTTGGTCATTCTCACACGCCCTTCGACGACCGGGCCGGCAATTCCAAAGCAGGCTGCTGAAATTTTGTATTCGCCTGATTTCCCATACACCCTAAGTATCGATTCAAGGTCCTTGTAATCCTCCCCCTGGAATTCCATCACGCTGCGAGGGTAGTGAAGATCGCCGCCAAGCTCGAAAAGGCCTAGCTTTGTTTTCGTTGCGCCGACGTCGCCTGCAAGGATCATCGCTTCTCTGGAGCGCATTTATTGAATTCGCGAAGATTATAATGCCGCCAGGAGATGAACCCCGTCACAGAATCTCTCTTGAAGGATATCGATGATGAAGGTCTAAAGAATTTCGTTCACCAGTGGGACCAGTTCGAACAGCTCATCATTGAAATCAACCGCCAAAAGTCTCTATCATTCGCCCAGCAAGAGGATTTCTTCGAACTTCAATCGAAGCTGACTGCAAGCTACGTGACGTGGGAAAGCGAAATGGAACTGTATTGGCGACAAACCCGCATCAAGGAAGGTAATTTGATGGAAGATCCATTCCGTCTGCTGCTCGATTCAGAAAGCGCCCGTGATGTCCTTGGGAATTGGGAGGCGATGAAATTGCTACCTGCTGCCAGGGAAGCAATGAATTTGATGTTGATGGATAAGCGAGGCGGCAAATAGTGTTCCTGGTGGAGAGGGTTTTTAGGTAACCGCAGATTAAACAAAAATCGGCCAGTTGCCGGCCGATCGTTGGGGTGGGTGACGGGACTTGAACCCGCAACCACCGCATCCACAGTGCGGTGCTCTGCCGATTGAGCTACACCCACCACGAAACTTGATTTTATCATGCGGGGGTCGAGAGCAGGGAGATGACTTCCTGCCACGGAACGGTCTGCTGATCTCCGCTGGCTAAGTCTTTAACAGTTACGGTCTTGTTTTTGATCTCGTCCGGCCCTAGCACTAGCACGAATTTAACTCCCAGGCGATCTGCCTGCTTGAACTGCTTCGGCAGTTTGTCCGCAGTCAGTTGGCTGGTAACCTTGATGCCCGCTCCCCGCAGCTCGGTTGCGAGGCGGATGGATTCGTCCAGCAGTTCTTCGCTGAAGAGAGTTACAAAGACGTCTGTTGGAGTGGCAATGGCCGGCGTTCTTCCGAAGGTTTCTAGCAGAAGGCTGAGGACCACATTGCCAACTGCAAAACCCACAGCAGGCACAGGGTTGCCGCCGACCGCGTTCACCAGATCGTCGTAGCGCCCGCCTCCGAAGATGGCGCGGAATTCGCCTGCGGTGTCCCAGGCTTCAAAGACGGTGCCGGTGTAGTAATCCAGGCCGCGGATTACATGCGGCGCGAAGCGCACGTAATCCTGCACGCCAAAGGCTTCGATAGCCTTGAAGAACCGTTGCAGGCTTTCGGATTTCTTCCAGAGCTCTTTATTCTCGATGAGCGCCTCGATGCCCATCAGCTGGGTTGCATCCAGTCCCAGGTCTGCCCCGTATTTGTTCCAGGCATCGGCGCTCATTTTGTCGCGACGGTCAATCAGGCCGAAGACTGAGGCGCGCTTAGCCGATGGGATCCCTAGCTGCTCGATTTCCGCTTGCATTAACTGGCGATTGTTGACAAGAACCTGCGTTTCGTTGTCCTGTAAGCCGGCGTTCTTCAAGAAGGCGGCGGCGATTGCCGCCAGCTCGGCGTCCGCCTCTGGAGAGTTATCACCGATGAGGTCGATATTCCATTGGAAGAATTCGCGCGTGCGCCCCTTTTGGGGACGCTCGTACCGCCAGAACGGTCCGAAAGACCACCAGCGTAGCGGGAAATTGAGCTGGCGTTGGCGTGCCGCTACCATGCGCGCCAGCGTGGGCGTCAGTTCCGGGCGGAGCGTGATCTTTTCTCCGCCGCGATCTTCGAACACGTAGGATTGTTTCTCGACCAATTCGGCGCCGGACTTGGCCGCGTACAGCTCAAAGCGCTCCAGGAAGGGTCCGTCGTATTCCTGGTAACCGAAGGACTCAGAGACCTCGCGCATCCTGGCGTACAGCCACGACCGCAAGGCCATTTCTTCCGGGTAGTAATCCTGTGTGCCCTTGACAGCCTGGATGATTTTCGCCACGACGAATTGATTTTAGCATCACATGACTACGGTATAGCGGGCAGGTCAGTAACGGCAGGTCACTCGCGGGAATGTTGTACGGTCGCAGCATGCTGCGCCCGTACGCGCCTGAGCGCGTCCTTCTCTGCGTCACGTCAGACTCCGGCTGCCTTACTTGCTCAGAAAAGCACGCTTTAACTGTGCTTCCCTTAGCGAAGCGAAGGGTCCTCCAGGACATGGGTCGCATGTCGGGCTCGCGGTAGAATGTCCTGCTATGAAACTAATTACCTGGAATGTTAACGGCCTGCGCGCCGGCCTCCGCAAAGGAGTCTGGGATTGGGTGGCTGCCCAGAAGCCCGATGTTGTTTGCCATCAGGAAATTAAATCCATGCCCGAGCAACTTACATCCGATCAACTGGCGCTATTCAAGGGCTATGAAAGCGTCTGGAATCCAGCGCAAAAACCAGGCTATAGCGGAGTATTGACGTTCACTGCGAAGAAATCAAGACCCTCGACCTTAGGTTTTGGGCAAAAGAAGTTCGATGTGGAAGGGCGTGTGATCCAAACCCATTTCGATGATTTCGAGCTGCTCAACGTTTATTTCCCCAGTGGCACAAGCGGGATGCACCGCGTCAAATACAAGCTTGAGTTTTACGAAGCTCTTCTGAAATACCTGAAAAAACTCCATAAGCAAGGAAAGAACTTGATTGTTACCGGAGATTTCAACACAGCTCATCAAGAAATCGATCTCGCTCGTCCCAAGGAAAACGTGAAGACCTCGGGGTTTATGCCTGAGGAACGCGCCATGCTCAGCCGGTATTTCGATGAGGCGGGTTTCGTAGATACCTTTCGAACGCTGAACCCTGAAAAAGTCCAGTTCAGCTGGTGGACTCAGCGGTCGCCCTCGGCGAGAAAGAACAATATCGGTTGGAGAATCGATTATTTCCTGGTGTCCAAGGATTTCCTCCCCAAAGTGAAAGCGGTCAGCATTTACGACAAGGTGACCGGTTCCGATCACGCACCAGTAATGCTGGAAATCAAGTAGCTGCTAACTGAGCGCGCAGTTCCTCAGCAGAGTTCACGGGCAGGTCGCACACAAAGCCGCGGCACACATAAGCGGTGGCTTTGTCGTCTTTCAACGGGCGATCCACCAGAAGGGCTGGCGAGCCGTTAGGAGATGGAAAGCTGCTCACCGCCACGACATCAAAGGGCCGCCATTCCGACCAAACATTATCAAGCATGCCAGTTAATTCCTTATCTACTTGTTTACTTGTTTCCTTGTTTACTAATGCAATCTCGCGCCCGTCCGCCAACGCAAAGTTGCTTGCGCATAGCCATTGAGCGAACGAGGTCGGGTAGCGGCTGGCGGCGGCCTGGATGCCTGCCACCATCCTTTCCGCACGGTCGCGCCATTCGCCATTTCCGCTGTACTTGGACATTTGCAGCAACGCCAGCGCAGCCAAGGCATTTCCGCTTGGGGTCGCGTTGTCCTGAAGATCCTTGGGACGCGTGATCAAAGTTTCGTGGTCATCGCGCGTATCGAAGAACCCTCCATTGGGATCCGAGAAATACGCAAGCATTTCTTTGAGTAATTTCTCGGATTGCGAATACCAGCGTACATCAGGGTCAGTTTGGTATAAGGCGAGCAGTGCAAGGATGAGCGCAGCATAATCCTCCAGAT
>JBOGUK010000096.1:0-3269 GCA_050695915.1 Anaerolineales bacterium | reverse complement strand
GAAACGCATTGACCCAAAGATCCTCACTGTCTTTGGATACCAGACTTATCGTCGCGCTCGCATTCGTGCTGAATGCAAAAGTAAAAAGGCTGCGTCGATCTGATTTCAAAACGCTTAGTGGAGTACGCCACCATCCCCCTCCCCATTCTTGACCAGCTGTGCGCAAAGCCATGATTACCATCGCCGCAGAGCGGAAAAAACGACCGCCCAACTCGGCAACAATCATGCCCATTAGCCCACCACCGCTGAAAAACACAAAGACAGTCAGCCCTAATCGAACTGCTGACTGCGCCACATCAATAACGGATTTGACGTTGAATTTGTCAAATACCTGCAAAATCCCGTCCGAGCTGTCGAAGACCAAGTTGATTAATACCAGGGATCCATACATAATAAACAGCGGTTCCACACCTTGTTGATCGGAAAACAGGCGGACGCCAAGGGGTGCGAGCCAAAGGATGAGCAGGAAAGCAGCCAGCGCCCCGCTCATTTCAAAAAGTGCAGCCAACTTGTAGACTGCTGCTGCACGATCTCGCTGTCTGCGTTCCTCATAGAGGCGTACGAATTTCACAACCAGTTCGTCTATTCGAAATGCAGTGAACCGGTTTATTACGTTCGTAAAGGTAGCCATTACTGCTAAAAGACCGTACCCCGCCGCTTCCAGAGCCCGAGCCTGAAAGGCGCCTTGCACCATCCCGATTCCTGCAGTGATGACCGTCGCACTCACCAGGTAGCTGGAATTGCGCACGATGCGGCGCAGGAATTCTGAATCGAAGGCGCGCAGATAGAGTTGTTCGAGGCGTTCGAGTGGGAGTCTGAACATTCGGTTAGTCGGTGTTGATCTGGCTGGCCCAGCTGCGCTCAGCCATGTACCAAGCTATAGTGCGCGCCAGACCTTCTTTGAGATCAACCTGCGGTTCCCAGCCCAACAATCGGCGGGCCGTGGAGACATCTGCCCAGCTGGCAAGCATGTCCGCCTTCTCGACTGGCAGTCTTTCAACACTTGCCTTTCGTCCGATGGCTTCTTCAAGCATCTGGACCAGCGCGTTGATGCTGATCGATTCATGCCCGCCTAGATTAATCACCTCGTATCCAAGAGGTTGCGCCGCCAGGATAGTGCCCCTGGCGATGTCATCGATATATGTAAAGCCGCGCGTCTGATTTCCGTCGCCATAGAGCTGCAGTGGTTTCCCTTCGGCGATGTTCTGCACGAAGCGAAAGATGGACATATTCGGCCGTCCCGCTGGACCGTAAACCGTGAAGTAGCACACCACGGTCACGTCAATACCGTGTAAATAATGGTAAGCATGGCAGAGCGCTTCGGCGCCTTTCTTGCTAGCCGCGTACGGTTGCAGAGGACGGTTGCTATCTGCTGTTTCGGGCGTGGGCAGTGGCGCATTCGCACCGTAAATACTTGAGGTTGAGGCAAGCACGAACTTGGGGATATTTTGCTGACGGCAAAGTTCAAGTAGGTTCAGAGTTCCGACAACATTCGCCGAAATGTACACCCAGGGATCGCTCACGCTATCGCGCACGCCCGCGCGGGCGGCAAGATGGATTACAGCATCAAAGCCATCGAGCTCCTCCACTGCGCTGTGCTCGGCAAGATCGAACTTCCTGAATTCAAATCCCTCCCTACCCTCCAAACCGTGCAGCCTGTGTTCCTTCATACGCACATCGTAGGAGGCGTTCATGTCATCCACGCCCACCACTTTGTGTCCGGCGTCAAGCAACAAGCCGCTGACGCGTGCGCCGATGAACCCCGCAGCCCCTGTTACCAGATAACGCGCCACTATAGCCTAACCACCTTGGCGTCATCCTTGTCGGTCTGCCCAAAGGAGTTACGTGTGTCCAGGATACGTTTTGCATTCTTCAGGATCGCGGGGTAGTCGTAATTGCTGTGATTAGTAACTATTACTACGATATCGGCATCCTTCGCCGCTTTGGCGTAATCCGGTACGCTATCCATCGCCCAGTCGTCGTGTGAGATATGGGGGATATACGGATCATGATAGGAAACTTTAGCTTTCTTCTCGCTCAGCAAACCGATCACATCCAGAGCGGGCGACTCGCGCAGATCATCGATATCGGGTTTATAAGCCGCCCCCAATACCAGGATTTTGCTGCCGTTCAGCGCCTTGCCGTCTTCGTTCAATGCCTGCTGCGTTCTGTCCACTACGTAACGCGGCATATTCGTGTTGATCTCGGATGCCAATTCAATAAAGCGCGCCGTGTAATTTAGGGATTTGAGTTTCCAGGAAAGATACAACGGGTCGATCGGGATGCAATGCCCGCCGAGCCCAGGGCCCGGGGTGAATTTCATGAAACCGAACGGCTTCGTTGCCGCGGCATCGATCACTTCCCACACGTCGATGCCGAGCCGATCGCACATGAGAGCCATCTCGTTGACCAGACCCACGTTCACCATGCGGAACGTGTTCTCCAACAGCTTGGCCATCTCGGCTACTTCGGCCGAACTGACCGGCACCACCGTTTGTAACGCCTGGGAGTACCACAAGGAAGCAACTTCACCGCAGGCTTTCGTGATCCCGCCCACCACCTTCGGCATATTCACCGTGGTCCAATCGGTGCGTCCGGGGTCGACACGTTCGGGTGAGAAAGCCAGGAAAAAGTCCTCGCCAGCCTTTAGTCCGCTCGATTCTTCCAATTTGTTGAGCATCATTTCACGGGTGGTGCCTGGATATGTGGTCGATTCCAGGACAATCACCATTCCGGCATGCAAGTATTTCGCAAGGTGATCCGTGGCGGTGAGAATGAACGATAGATCGGGGTCGCCAGTTTTCCGCAAGGGCGTCGGCACGCAAATGCTGACGGCATCGACTTTGGCGAGTTCAGCGAAGTCGATTGACGCGTGCAGCTTGCCAGCTTTCACCAGCCGCGCAACCTGCTCATTCTCCACATCGCCAATATACGACTCACCTGCTTCGAGCGCGTCCACCTTCTTTTGATCGGGGTCGACGCCCACCACATCGAAGCCTGCCTCGGCGAACACAGTCGCCAGCGGCAAGCCCACGTAACCCAGGCCGAGAACGGCCATCTTCGCGCTGCGGTCGCGCAGTTTGCGCTCCAGCGCGGCACGAGTTTCGCTCATTGCACCTCTAAAACAGGTTTAATTGCTCCGGATTTTGTGTCTCTGTAGATTGGGGATCTTCCTGAACTTCTTGAACCGTTTCTGCCTTGGCGATCCACTCTGTCAATTGAGAGAAATCTTTTTCGATCAGGCCGCGCAATGAAGGCTGGTGCAGGGC
>JBOGUK010000095.1:0-6916 GCA_050695915.1 Anaerolineales bacterium | reverse complement strand
TATTTTCTTCTCAACCTAGGCAGGCAGCCAGAGACGCCTGTGTCCAATACGACCGATATCGTCATCGTGCTTCAGCCCATCCCCCGAGGCGGGGTTATATCCGCTGAAGCCCTTGGGTACATTGCCTATCCGACAGACCAGACGATCGAGGGCATGCTGACTAATATTAATGAAGCCGTGGGACAAAGGGCCCGCTACGATCTGCAGCCCGGCATCCCCCTTGTGCGAAACATGATGGTGGCTACCGCGGACGAGCTAACGGAAACGGGCTCAGACAGCGCTTTACTTATCCCACCAGGGATGGTGGCATTCCCGATTCCAGTCAATAGGTTTTCCAGCTTAGCGTATGGGCTAAGGGAAGGCGATCATGTGAATGTGATTGCGTCCATGCAACTCACTGACCTGGATCAGGAACTACAAACGCGATTGCCGAATGACATTGCCTTGTTGTCCTTTGACCCTAACACGAACACTTTAACAGTCGAGGTTGTGCCGGGGGGGGACGCACTCCCTGACCAAGCTGTAGCGCTTGAGACCCTGTTTGGTGGAGGCTTTTACGTCGTCCCATCAGAAGTTCGACGCCCGCGACTGGTTAGTCATACACTGCTGCAGAATGTGGTGATATTGCACATCGGGAATTTCTTGTACACCGACACAGAAGGGAATGAAGTTCAGCCGCCCCCGGCAGGCGTTGATGCATCCGGTCAGCCTCTGCCTGCTTCGGCAGAACCTCCTGACCTGCTCACATTAATCGTTACCCCCCAGGATGCGGTGACGCTTAATTACTTAATCTACGCTGGCGCACAGCTAACTCTGGCCCTGCGTTCCGCAGGGGATGACAGCATCGCTTCAGTAGAAGCTGTTACGCTACAATATCTCCTGGATGCATATCAAATCCCCGTCCCGGTGAAGCTCCCTTACGGGTTGGAACCGCGGATTGATATACTTACACCTCCTACACAGCAACAACAACTCCCATTGCCGCCAGCTCAGTAACGGGTAAAGTTTTCGAAGGATCAATGCCTCAGGAAGACAAAATTCGCGTCCTTATTGTGGATGATGTCGCGGAAACGCGCGAAAACATTCGCAAACTCCTTCAATTCGACGCGCAAGTTGAAGTTGTAGGCGCTTCTAAAAATGGACTCGAAGGGGTACAGCTCGCCATCGAAACACAACCAGATGTCGTTTTGATGGATATCAATATGCCGGATATGGATGGCATCAGCGCTACCGAGGCTATTCGCAAAAAGGTGCCTTTTTCTCAGATCGTCATCCTATCCGTTCAGGGCGATGCAAACTACATGCGCCGAGCGATGCTCGCCGGGGCGCGCGATTTCTTAACCAAACCAATTGACGTTGACGAGTTAAGTGCGGCAATCCAACGCGCCGGAAAGGTGGCGCGGAACGAGAAGGAAAAGCTTTCAACTACCGCTTTCGCCGGAACTGGTTCGATCCACGGAACCACCGGGACTCTGCTTCCAGGCGACCAGGGACAAGTGATCACTGTGTTCAGTTCCAAAGGTGGAACAGGTAAGACCACCATCGTGTCCAATTTAGCGGTCGCTATGCGCCAATTGGGTCTGGCGGTCGCTGCAGTGGATGCCAATCTGCAATTTGGAGACCTCTCTTTTTTCTTCAATGAACAAGGGCGCAAAAACATCGTCGATCTGGCGCCGCGTGCTGACGAACTTGACCGCGAGGTGGTCTCTGAAGTAATGATCCGCCACGAGCCGTCAGGGGTTCACATTCTGGCAGCGCCAATGAGGCCGGAAGAAGCGGATTCCGTTAGCGCTGATCAACTGGGCACGGTAATCAGGTACTTGGGCAGGTTGTATCCTTACGTCCTCGTCGATACAAGTTCACTGCTGAATGAGATGACCTTGGCTGCCCTGGATGCTGCTGATCTTATTATCCTGGTATTGAATCAGGATATCCCATCGATCAAAAACGCAAGATTGTTCCTTGATCTTGCGGATGGATTGGGGATCTCACGGGGCCAAATTATTCTGGTAATGAATCGATATGACAAGCGCAGAAATATTACGCCTGAACGCGTGAAGGAAAACTTTAAGAAAGATGTGGCATCCATCATCCCTCTCGATGAGCGATTGGTGATCCCTGCAATGGATCGAGGGGAGCCTTTCGTTCTACGAAGCGCGAGCAATCCCACGTCAAAGGCTATTATCGACCTGGCGCAGCTGGTAGTTGCTACGCTAAAGGAAAGGGTGCCTCAAATTGAGGCAACCTGATAGAGGTTAGGAGTTACATCACATGTCCTTGATGCGACGCTTAGAGCGCGGGCAAGCCGCAGAGGAAACGGCGAACCAGCCACCTCAAGAGAAGGAGAATTCGGATGAGGTTGGTGGCTCTCGCTTATCGGCATTACGCGCGCGACGAATCAGTTCTCCGACAGCCGGAACAAAGGGAACCTATGTTGATCTGAAAAATCGAGTCCAAACTCGGCTGCTTTCCGAGTTGGAGCCGACCATGGACCTCAGCAAGATCGAAGAGGTTCGCAATACAATCCAGCAGCTTTTTGATCAGGTCCTCCTTGAAGAAAACATTGTCCTTACACGTCCAGAGCGGCAACGTTTGTATGAGCAGATTGCCGCTGAGATTCTTGGTTTCGGGCCCTTACAACCGCTTCTAGAAGATCGTAGTGTTAC
Source organism: Anaerolineales bacterium (assembly GCA_050695915.1). GTDB lineage: Bacteria > Chloroflexota > Anaerolineae > Anaerolineales > UBA11579 > JAMCZK01. The sequence continues at coordinate 4,250 of JBOGUK010000095.1, read as the reverse complement.
AGAAATCATGGTGAACGGCCATACCAATGTGTATGTGGAACGACAGGGCAAGCTCCATCGCGTCCCAATTACTTTTGAGGACGACGATCACGTAATGCACGTGATCGATCGCATCGTAGCGCCGCTTGGCCGGAGGGTGGACGAAGCCAGCCCTTATGTTGACGCACGTTTACCAGATGGCTCTCGCGTAAACGCGGTGATCCCGCCTATTTCACTCGTGGGCCCTATCCTCACTATCCGTAAGTTTTCCAAGGATCCCATCACGGTTGAACAGATGATTGAATACGGTTCAGTAAGCGCTGAGGCCATGCAACTATTAAAGGGCTGTGTTGAGGCGAATCTCAATATTGTTATTTCTGGCGGCACCGGGTCAGGGAAAACGACGCTGCTCAATGTGCTCTCTGGTTTCATTCCCTCGGATCAACGCATTGTGACGATCGAGAATGCCGCGGAATTGCAGATGCGTCAGGAACACGTAGTCACGCTGGAAACGCGCCCGCAGAATATAGAAGGCAAGGGGGAGATCACGGCTCAGCAACTGGTGGTTAACTCGCTGCGCATGCGCCCCGATCGTATTATCGTCGGCGAGATTCGTGCCGGAGAGGCGTTGGATATGTTGCAGGCAATGAATACGGGTCATGAAGGCTCAATGACGACCGCACACGCCAACAGTCCGCGGGATGTCATCTCACGTATCGAAACAATGACGCTGATGGCGGGTTACGATTTGCCCATCCGGGCCATCCGTGAACAGATCTCGGCTGCGATCGACTTAATTGTTCACGTGGATCGTCTGCGCGATGGAGCCCGCAAGGTCACAAATCTTACGGAGGTCGTCGGGATGGAAGGAGACATCATTACTTTGACGGACGTTTTCCAGTTTGAGCAAACTGGTTTCGACAGTGGTCGGATCGTAGGCGAGTTGCGTTCGACCGGCCTCAGGCCCGCGTTCATGCAAAAGCTCGAGGCGGCGGGCGTCCATGTACCGCCTTCTGTGTTTGGCGCGGTAAGCCGGCAGCGATTCTAGTTAGGCGTTTGATATGCCAGTTTTCTTATGGATCGGAATTATTGTCGCACTGGCCCTACTTACTGTTGGGCTGGTGGTTACTTTAACCAGCGAACGATCCCTAGTTGATCAACGATTAGAAGGGTACTTAGAGCAACCCCAAGAAGCGGGGGAAATTGAGGACGAGCGAAGCGCTCGATCGGCGGTGATCACCAGCTGGCTAACGAGGAGAGTAGAAACGACCTCGTTTGGGGAAAGAATCGCAAGAGAACTTGCCAGGGCGGATTTGAAACTCAAAACAGGTGAATACATTGCGTTGATCGTTATTTCCAGTTTTCTCATCGGCGTTTTTGGTTACTTCTTTGGCGGTGGGTCGGTTCTGTTTGCTTTGGCTGGGTTAATTTTTGGCCTTTTCATCCCACGCTTCTTTGTCAAATTCCAGCAGGGAAAACGCTTGCGTCGTTTTAATGATCAGCTGCCAGACATGCTCAATTTGATGGTAAACGGGCTGCGAACTGGTTTTTCAGCCTTGCAGGCAATGGAGGCGGTAAGCACCGAACTCTCGCCTCCGATCAGCGATGAATTTCGCCGCGTGGTTCAGGAAATTCAGCTGGGCATCCCCATGGAAGGCGCCCTGGAAAATCTGCAGCGCCGCATCGCAAGCGACGACCTTGATCTCGCCGTCACCGCCATCAACATACAACGCGAGGTCGGTGGAAACCTGGCTGAGATCCTAGACACCATCTCTTACACGATTAGGGAACGGATTCGCATCCAGGGTGAAGTTCGATCCGTCACAGCCCAAGTGGCTTATTCGGGGCGCTTTCTTTCCCTTATGCCCATCGTCCTGGCATTGATCCTTTGGGGAATCAACCGCGATTATATGATGAGCTTCTTTGAAGAACCCGTGGTGTGTGGCTATCTTATGCTGTGCACCGCGGCCGGAATGCTTAGCATTGGCTATGTGGTTCTAAATCGCATTGCGTCGATAGAGATCTAGTTATGGTTTGGATTGGCGTCCTCGTACTGTCGGGTCTGGTGATCGCTGCCATTATCCTGGTGATCATCGGGATTCGCGAAAGCTCCGGTGGAGATCCGCTGGCGCAGCGCTTAGCCGAGTATGCGCAAAGAGGGGAAGTGGCCACCCTGGAAGAAATTGAGCTATCGCAACCGTTTATGGAAAGGGTTGTTTATCCGACCGCAAAACGGGTTGGCGAACTCGTACAGCGATTTACTCCGCAAAATGCAGTTGTTGAAGCAAGGCAAAAATTGGATCGGGCGGCTGCGCCGCGTTGGTTAGAGCCCACGTTATTCTTGGCCTCCCGCCTTATCTTCGGACTTGGATTGGGGATCTTGTTGTTTTTCGCCTTTTCATTATCGCCAACGAGATCCCCGTTTTCATTACAGGGCCTTCTTTTGATCGCCCTTTTCACGGTCATCGGGTTTTACCTGCCAAATCTCCTCGTTGAACGTCGGATTCGTCAACGCCAAAAAGTTGTCCGTAACACCCTTCCAGACGCTCTCGATTTATTGACTATTTGTGTTGAAGCAGGTCTTGGTTTCGATGCCGGCCTTAAAAAAGTGGTCGAGAAGTGGGACAACGCCCTGTCTCTGGCCTTTGCTCGAGTGTTGCGGGAGATCCAACTAGGTAAGTTACGACGAGACGCGCTGAAGGATATGGCCGAGCGTGTGGACATACCAGAGCTGGATAGCTTTGTAGCCGCGGTTGTGCAAAGCGAAACCATGGGAGTCAGTATGGCACGCGTTTTGCGCGTGCAGTCGGACTCGATGCGTGTGAAACGCCGCCAGCGTGCCGAAGAGAACGCGCAACGCGCGCCAATTAAGATGCTTTTGCCGATGGCCTTGCTGGTTTTTCCAACGATCCTGATAGTCCTGCTTGGCCCAGCAATACTGCAAATAATGCGCTCGCAAGCGATATTCTAGAAGCCAAGCGACTAGTCATGGCGGGGACAAAAAAGGGATTTCACTTTGCGACAGTCTACAACACAGCCCTGAATTGGCTTTTTCCTCCACAATGTGCGGGCTGCCAGCGCTTGGGAGTGGTGTGGTGCGCATCATGCAATCGGGCGGTAGCCAGAATCGATAGTCCTTGCCCGATTTGTGGTTTCCCGTTAGCAGGGGAACCTCAAGATTGCCCCGGATGTAGGTCAGCAGGATTTGCTTTTCATCAAGCGCGAAGCTGGGGACTCTACGAGCGCGAACTCCGCCTGGCAATCCTTGCGCTGAAGTATCGCGAAAATCTGAGTCTTGCGGCAACTCTCGCTACGGGTTTGCAAGACGTGTTCTCTCGCGAAGAGTGGAATCCTCATTTCGTAGTTCCTGTCCCTCTAGCTGAGACCAGGCAAGCCGAGCGCGGCTTCAATCAAGCGGAGCTGTTGGCCAGGGCATTCGCCAACCTTGCAGAGCTGCCGGTCTTAGGGGAAGCGTTGAGGCGTAATCGGGATACTGTGTCACAGGTTGGTCTTAATCCAACTGAACGCAGCGAGAACCTCCGGGATGCGTTCAGCGCGAAGACAAACCTGGTGAACAAGAAAGACGTCCTGCTGCTAGATGATGTTTTGACCACCGGGGCTACTATTGATGCTGCTGCTCGGGCATTGAAACAGGCTGGCGCCAATAAGGTCTACGGGCTCACGCTGGCAAGGGCCATTTGGTAACCGCAAATCGATTTGGTAAGATTATTACCCCTACTGCTATCCTCTGGAGGTACCATGATTGCCGTTGAGATTTGGGGTCGCGACCTGAAGGTGGATGAAAAACTTTATGATTATGTTAATAAGAAAGCCTCAAACTTAGACCGGTACATAAACAGCATAGAACAAGGACGCGTGGATCTTATCCATGTGAAGGGGGCCCGGTCGGCAAACGACCGTTACAAGGCGCAAATCACCTTGCAAGGCAAGGGTTATGTCCTGCGAGCTGAGGAGAAGGCAGATCAAATCCATGCCGCATTCGATACTGCCCTTGATAAGATCCAAAGGCAGATCGAACGGTATAAAGGGAAAACTTACAAGGGGAAGAGCATTGCAGCGGCTGCAAACGACCAGGCACTAGCCGAAGTGTTGGTTCAAGAAGAGGAAGAGGAACCTTTCGAGGTCGTGAGGAGAAAAAAATTCTTGCTTTACCCCATGAACGAACAGGAAGCGGTGGAACAGATGCGCCTACTGGGTCACGAGAACTTCTTCGTGTTTTACAACATGGATGCCGGGTGCGTTTCGGTCCT
>JBOGUK010000094.1:0-3950 GCA_050695915.1 Anaerolineales bacterium | reverse complement strand
ACCGAGAACTGGGGACGGCCCGAGCCCGAAGTCAGTGGGCTAATGAGTATTTTCGATGAGGTCTTCGAACGCGAACTGGCCGAGCTCCACAAGAATGGCGCCCGGCTTCAGCATATCGGCAGCATGGAAGGCGTGCGCGAGTCCCTGAAGGAAAAGGTGCGCAGGGGTATGGAGGTCACTAAGAATAATGATCGCCTTATCCTCAACGTGGCTTTCAACTACGGCGGGCGGCACGAGATCGTCCAGGCATTAAAGGGGATGATCGCCGATGGCGTCCAACCTGATGAGATCAACGAAGAACTGATTTCCCAATATCTCTACACCGCGGGCATCCCTGACCCAGACCTGGTCATTCGTACTTCCGGCGAGCAACGCATCAGCAATTTTCTAATCTGGCAAGCGGCTTATGCCGAATGGGTTTTTCCCCAGACATACTGGCCGGATTTTAGTCGCGAAGAACTCCTGGCTGCGATCCAAGAATTCGGACGCCGCGAACGGCGCTACGGCCTGGTCCTCCGGAACTAACCGTCATGCTGCGCCAACGCCTGCTGGTAACAATTGTTTTGTTACCCATCGGTATTGCTGTCATCGCACTGGGCGGCTGGCTGTATACGATTTTTATTGTGCTCATCATGGGAAGGGCGGCCTGGGAATATTCCAGACTGTTCGCCGCAGGCGGCGGCAAACCTGCGACGATCCTCCTGCTAATCGGCGTAACCGCCATCTTAATTGCGCGGCACCTATTTTCCTTCGAGATCGATAATTGGTTGCTGGTCTCCCTCATCCTTATCACCATGGCTTTTCATCTTATTGAGTATGAGGGCGGCCGTGATCAAGCCGGCACAGATTTCACCTTTAGCCTGAGCGGCATTTTCTACCTCGGCTTGCTGGGGAGCTATCTGGTTCTCCTGCGCAGCCTGCCGAACGGAACCTGGTGGCTCTTGCTCACGCTGTTCGCTGTTTGGCTTGGGGACACCGCCGCCTATCTGCTTGGCACGGCGTTCGGCAAGCATAGATTGGCTCCGAGGTTAAGTCCGAAAAAAAGCTGGGAAGGCTATTTTTTTGGAATTTTCTTTGCCACAATCGGGACCCCGCTCTTTTTCCTTTTGTTTCGCTCGTTAGGGCTGCCCAATGACTCGGGTTTTACACTGCTCAATGTCGCCATCCTAGGGTTCTTCATCGCACTGCTATCCACTCTGGGAGATATTGGTGTGAGTATGATCAAGCGCCAGATGAAAGTGAAGGACACCAGCGACCTGCTGCCGGGGCACGGTGGTGTCCTGGACCGCATCGATTCGTGGCTCTGGGCTGCACCGGTTGGTTATTACCTGATCCTGTTTGTGTTCCTGAAATGAGGTTGGTCAGTGGTCAATAGCAAACCGTCACGCAATCTGGCTCTCGAGTTGGTAAGGGTCACTGAGGCCGCCTCGCTTTCGGCAGCGCGGTTCATGGGGCGCGATGATCGTAAGGCGGGCGACCAGGCGGCTGTCGATGCAATGCGCCTGGTGCTTGGGACTATCGAGATGGATGGCGTGGTGGTGATTGGCGAGGGCGAGAAGGATGAAGCGCCCATGTTATTCAACGGCGAAAAAGTGGGTACTGGTGACGCGCCGGAAGTCGATATCGCGGTCGATCCGATTGATGGCACGCGCCCATTGGCAGAAGGCAGACTGAATTCAATCGCCACGGTGGCTATTGCGCCACGCGGGACCATGTTTGATCCCGGGCCGTTCGTTTATATGGACAAGATCGCTGTAGGCCCTTCAGCAAAAGGGGTCATAAACGTCGAGCGTTCTGTTGAGGAAAATCTGAACGCCATTGCCGAAGCTTCGGGCAAAAGGTTGCAAGACATCGTTGTTGTGATACTCGATCGCCCGCGTCACGAAAAGTTGAAAGCAGAGGTGCGGCACTGCGGTGCACGCATCCGCATGATCGACGATGGCGATGTGGCCGGGGCGCTGATGAGCGCAGTTCCCGATTCCGGCATCGATGTGCTCATGGGTATCGGCGGCACGCCTGAAGGGGTGCTGGCCGCCTGCGCTTTGCGGGCCATGGGCGGAGAAATCCAAGGAAAGTTGTACGCGCGTAACGACGAAGAGTTGGCTCGTGGGAAAGCGATGGGCTACGACTTCGAAAAGGTCCTGACGATGGACGATCTCGTTTCCTCCGAAGACGTGTTCTTCGCTGCCACAGGGATCACGGATGGCGAGCTTCTGGATGGTGTGAAGTACTTCCCCAAGGGCGCGCGAACTCACAGTTTGGTCGTGCGCGGCACCACAGGGACCGTTCGGCAGGTGATCGCAACACACAGCCTGGAGAAGTTGGAAAAGATAAGTCCCGTCGAATACTAGGCTGATTGACAGCGCAATTTCGGGGTGGTATAGTCCGCCCACAATTGAATATCGCCCGCGCACAGCCCGCCAACACGGCGGCGCCGTGTGCACTTATCCAGAGAGGTGGAGGGACCGGCCCGTTGAAGCCTCGGCAACCGCCGCGAAAGCGGAAGGTGCCAATTCCGGCAGTTATCTGGAAGATGAGAGGGTTGCAGGAATTATGATTGCCCTTTCATTACGCCGAAGGGCAATTTTGTTTAACTTGATGGAGGCAACTTTTCAATGAGCAGCACATTTATGAACGCGTCCAAGCTTCTGTTTACCTCGGAATCGGTGACGGAAGGCCATCCCGACAAGATGTGCGATCAAATCAGCGACGCGGTGCTGGACGCGTGTTTGGAGCAAGACCCGTATTCACGGGTCGCGTGTGAGACGGCGGTGAAGACGGGTTTCGTGATGCTGTTGGGAGAAATCACCACGAAGGCCTGGATCAATTACGACCAACTGGTTCGCTCCGTGGTGAATGACATTGGGTACACGAACAGTGATTACGGCTTCGATGGTAACTCTTGCGGCGTACAGGTGGCCATCGCTCAGCAGTCTGGCGATATCGCTATGGGCGTGGACAAAGCACTTGAAGCCAAATCCGGCGAGATGAGTGAGCAGGAAATCGAAGCTATCGGCGCCGGAGACCAGGGGATGATGTTCGGCTTTGCCTGCAACGAAACGGCCACGCTGATGCCGATGCCGATCTACCTGGCGCACAAGCTCACCCGCAGCCTGGCCGAAAAGCGCAAGAATGGGAATTTGGAATGGCTGCGCCCGGATGGCAAAAGCCAGGTCACCGTTGAATATTTCAAAGGAAAACCCAAACGGATCGACACGGTGCTGATCAGCACGCAGCATTCCCCCGACATCTCGCACGCAGACATTCGTGAAGGTTTAATGGAGGAGGTTATCTCCCCCGCATTGCCCGAAGAGTTGGTTGATGCGGATTTGAAAGTGTTTATCAATCCAACAGGGCGCTTCGTGATCGGCGGCCCCCTGGGCGACGCAGGCGTGACGGGGCGCAAGATCATTGTGGATAGCTATGGCGGGATGGGGCGGCATGGCGGCGGCGCGTTCAGCGGGAAAGATCCCACAAAGGTGGATCGTTCCGCAGCCTACGCGGCGCGCTGGGTGGCCAAAAACATCGTAGCCGCCGGACTGGCTGAGCGTTGCGAGATCCAGGTGGCCTATGCCATCGGCATGGCGAAGCCGATGAGCACAAACGTAGAAACTTTTGGTACTGGCAGAATTTCGGATGAGGAAATCGCTGAACTCATCGATGTACACTTCGATCTTCGTCCCGGTGCGATCATCCGCGATCTGAACTTGCGCCGCCCCATTTTCCGGCAGACAGCAGCCTATGGGCACTTCGGGCGCGATGATGTTTCGTTTCCCTGGGAGAATACAGACAAAGCCGCACTTCTGGCGAAAGAAGCCGGAGTGGAGGCAATTACAGCATAAAAAACGCCCGCAGTGAACTGAACCCCTAAAAACGGACACGAAAAGAAAAGCGCCCCCTGTGAGAAAATCGAACAGGAGGCGCTTTTATGTCTGGGAAGAAAGGGATGA
>JBOGUK010000093.1:0-7806 GCA_050695915.1 Anaerolineales bacterium | reverse complement strand
GACGGAAAACGTGCAGGTCCCTATATCCTCTGATCCCCCATCACCCTTCCAAACTCCGCCAAGGTTAATTTCGCAGGTCACTTTTGATGCTCCTGCAAATGCCTGGCCGTGTAAGAGTGCCGAAAGTGCGACTGCAATTAATAGGGCTAGCGAAACGTGCTTCCCGGTCATTTATCTCCTCTCTCTTTTCGAACAGGTGAATTTGGAGATTGTATGTATAAACTAGTCCCTGTCAACCGCTTTTAGCCTGAATTGCGTTTCGTAAAGCGTTGCGTACAATCCGCCCTCGGTCACTAATTCTTCATGAGTACCCTGTTCCACGAGCCTACCCTCGTCCATAACCAGGATGACGTCGGCAGCCAGAATTGTGGAAAGACGATGCGCAATAACGAGCGAAGTACGGCCTTTCATGAGGGGTTCGAGCGCCGCCTGGATGAGCGCTTCGGACTGTGAGTCTAGGTGGGAGGTAGCTTCGTCTAGGATGAGGATGCGCGGGTCTTTGAGTACAACGCGGGCAATCGAAAGGCGCTGCTTTTCGCCGCCGCTGAGACGATAGCCGCGCTCGCCAACCACGGTGTCGTAGCCATCCGGTAGGCCGGCGATCATGTCGTGGATGTTGGCGGCGCGCGCCGCGGCCTCTGTTTCCGTCTGGGTAGCATCAGGCCTTGCGTACAACAGGTTGGCCCGCACGGTGTCGTGGAACAGGTAACTTTCTTGCGTCACCATGCCGATCTGCTGCGCAAGCGATTCCTGTTTCAAGTCTCGCAGGTCGATGCCATCCAGCAGAATGCGCCCTTCGGTTGGATCGTATAGGCGCGGCAGCAAATAAGTGATCGTCGTCTTGCCTGCGCCGCTGGGCCCCACCAGCGCGGCGAGTTGGCCCGGTTGGATTTCAAAGCTCACTTGCTTGAGCGCATCGCGCCTTGTGGGCACGATGGCGGGTACGGGTTCCTTGTCGCCATTCGTCGACGGTTCAACCCTCGGTGTGAGTCCAGCCGGTTCGTCGCCCGCCAAATAGCTAAACGAAACATCCTCAAAGCGAATGCGGCCTTCTACCTGTTTCACGTCGATAGCATCTGGTTTATCTTGGATTTCCACGGGCATGTCCAAAAATTCAAACACGCGCTCGAAGCTCACCATGGATGTTGCAAACTCGACCTGGACGTTGGACAGTGATGAAATTGGGCCGTACAGGCTGAAAATGTAAGCCACGAAAGCGACGATACTGCCAGGGCTGATGTCGCCTTGCAACACAAAGTACCCACCGCCCCAAAAGATCAACACCATCCCAACCGTTCCCGCCAGTTCCAACCACATCGAGAACAAACGCCCGATCAGGGCGCGCCGCAACCCAATATCGCGCACGTTTTCATTGGACTTGCGGTAGCGTTCGCGTTCCTGGCGCTGGCGACCGAAGGTCTTCGCCAGCAACGCCCCGCTGATACTCAGCGTTTCGCCCACAATGGTGGACATCTCCGCGTTGTAGTTCATTGCCTGGCGGCGGATATCGCGCAGGATGCGCCCAACTCGGCGGGCGGGCAGCAGGAAAAGAGGTACCACCGCCACTGCCATCAGCGCGAGTCGCCATTCGATAGCCACCATCACCGCCAGTGTGCTGATCAGCGTGACCGCATTGGTGAGGATGTTCGGGATGGTTCCGGTGATGGTGCTTTGCGCACCCACCACGTCGTCTTCGAAGCGCGAAATGATCACGCCGGACTTCGTGTGCGTGAAGAAACGCAGCCCCATGCGCTGCAAATGCTCGTACATGGTTTGGCGTAGGTCGAAAATGATCCCCTCACCGATGCGGGTGCTCAGCAAGCGCTCGCCCACGCCCACCAGGTTGCTGAACAGCGGCACCGCTAGCATGGCGAGTCCAAGCCAGGTGAGGCGGGCGAAATCGCGGGTGGGTAGAACGTTGTCAAAAAGATCGCGATAGAGCAGAGGAGGAATGAGCTCGATCAGTGACGTGATAAAAATAGAAATCAGCAGGAGGATTAGTGGGTGGAGATAGGGGCGCGCGTAGCCCCGTACGCGTCGCAACAAGGCGCGGTCAATTTGGGCTTTGCCCTTGCTTTCGTCGTAGGAGAGGTAACGCCACCAGCCGCCGTACATATCGAAGGCCGTCTATTTTACCTTTCCGGCTCCAGTAACACCATGGGGATGACGCGTTTTGTCTTTTTTTGGTAGGCAGCGTAATGTGACGAGATCTCGATCAGTTTTGCCCAGAGTTTCTTCCGCAAGTCCGGATCGGCAATACGCGCAATGGCCGAAACCACTGTACCGCCGACCTGCACCTCCGCGTTGGGATGCTCCTTGAGGTTATGGAACCAGTCCGGATGTCTATCAGATCCCGCATTGGAAGCCGTGACGACATAAGACCCTTCGTGCTCAAAAAAACCCAAGGGCATTGTGCGGGACTTTCCACTTTTTCGGCCAATCGACGTAAGCAAGAGCACATTCAACCCCACCATTTGACCACCGATTCTTCCCCGACTAAGACGGTAGAGCCAGGTGAACATTTTGGCGATGGCTCTGAAAATCGGGTTTCCGGTGAAGCTGTCGCTCACAGTACGATCAAACCCAGCCTTGCTCCACGACGCAAAGCTTCCGTGCGATTCGTAACGCCCAGCTTGGAATAAATCGCAGATACATGGAACTTGACGGTGTGCTCGCTGATGCCCAGCCTCAGCGCGATCTGTTTGTTTGCCAGACCTTGTGCCAGAATTTGAAGCACTTCCTGCTCGCGTCCCGTTAGTTCGTCAATGGTTTCATCCGTTCCCTGTGTCGCGGGCGCGGCGCCAATCAGCGGCTGCACGAGCGCTGGCGAAGCCGCCAGCAGGCCTTGATGCAGGGCGGTCACTGCGGCGGCAAGTTCTTCTTCGGTAGCCTCGGGGGGCAACATCCCCCAAGCGCGCAATGGCAGCCTGTTTAATCTGCGAGCTGCGTCAGGTTGCTCGCTTAACAGAAGTACCGCCGGAGGTGGTTCTGTATTTTCGAAGATTGCCTTTATGTTTTCAATCCGCAGACTTTCGTCGGCAATCAGCAACACATCAAGGCCGTCCAATTCTCCAAGGTCGCTGACGGACGCGGCTTCGGCAACAATCTCGAAATGCTCGCGCCCAGCCAACATTGCGCGCAAACCGCTGCGCAGCGCTGGCGTGGGCGCGAGGACGGCGATATGGATCATGTGATGCTTAACTTGCCAAAATACGCGCGTTGGCTCGAACGTTGTCCACAAAATCGACAGCCACTGCACTTGGGATAGCTACACCCTGATCGCCGCCTACGATCATGGTGTTTATCCCTACCACCTCGCCGGAAGCGTTGAGCAACGGCCCACCGGAGTTGCCTGGCGCCAGTCTGGCGTCTGTGCGGATAATGGGGATCAGCCCACGCCTCCCGCGAGTGCGGGCGTTATCCAACCTGCTGACCACGCCGAAACTCGCTGCGTTGCGCTGGCCCCAGGGATGTCCAAGGGTGAAGAGCAACTCGCCGATGCGCAATTGGGTTGAATCTCCGATGCGCGCTGCGGGCAAGTTCTCCGCGGATATCTTCAAGAGAGCGAGATCGATCTCCTCGTCGAGTGCGGCGATCTCTGCATCGAAACTTCGTTCATCAGCCAGCAGGACTTTTGGCTCACGATGTCCAACTACGTGTCTATTTGTCAGCACCAGGCCATCTGTGCTCCATAAGATACCTGCGCCTGCGCCGAAGCGTTTACCGAATACAGCCACCACGCTGGGCCTCGCGGTGGCGACTGCGCTGCCAAATTCGGTTCCGAGTAGCGCGTTCATCGGCGACCCCATCCCCAGCGGTGGAAACCGCGGCGGTAGCGGCGCGGCTCGGGGTCGCTTTCCTGCAGTTCCGCGATAGTCACTTGGACGATCTGCTGTTTGCCGCCGCGCAGTACTTCGACTGCTGCCGGTTTGCCTACCACGTCGCCTTGCAGCAGGCCGAGCAACTCATCATGATCGCTCACCGGTTGACCGTTGAAGCCCACAATGATGTCGCCGACGATGAGACCGGCTACCTTAGCAGGACTGCCGCCCTCGACGCCCATGATCAGCAACGCGCCGGCCTGTTCACGGTTCAACGCCTTGCGTCCCTCGTCGGGAACTTCAACGAGTTGGCTGCGGATACCCAGGTAACCGCGCTTCACTCCGCCGTGTTCCTCGATGGCAGCCGCGATCTTCCAGGCCAGTTTGGTGGGTATGGTTAGCGAAGCGCCGATTCCCAGCCCGGATGTATTGATGCCTAAAACTGCGCCCTGTGCGTCAGCCAGTGGTCCGCCGGAGAATCCGGGGAACGGGACTGCATCGGTGCGCAGGTAGCTTTCGAGCATGCCGCCGTATGGGGAGCGCAGCGGCCCGCCAATGGCGCTCACAATGCCCAGGCTGGCTTGCACCCCTTCGGTAGTTGGGCGGCCTAGCGCCAGGGCAAGCTGCCCGACTTGCGGGCTCTCATTGGTTTTGGATGCTGTTCCTTTGTCGGCGGAAAGCTTAAGCAAGGCAAGATCGCTGTGCGCATCGCGGCCCAGTAAATCGGCTTGGAGTTCGTCGCCTTCCGGCAGGATGACCTTGATCTCATCCTCCTGCACAACGTGGCTGGCAGTCAGCACGCGCCCGCTGGCGGTGATCACACCGGTCCCAGGGAATCGCTGGCGTGCATCCACGGTGACGATGGATTGCCCCGCGCTCTGCACCGCGTCGGCAAGGGCGCTGGAAAGCGCGGTTAGGTTGGTTTCGTTCTTGGACATTACTGCTCCTTGGGTTGAAAGATATTAGCTCTTGAGTGTTGTTTTCTTGTAAGAAAGTCTATTGGGGATGGTTCTACAGGACATCAGTCGAATGGCTAGGTTGGCACCTAGCCTTACAATGTATATGGTAAATTTATTAAAACCCGATCCTTGGAGGGAACCTGAGCTTTTACCTTGACCTTTTCTCCCCCGAAACTTATGAGGCTTTCAGTAGATCTGACAGGCGAATAACTGGTTTTAGGGACAGATTATCAAAAGCATCGGAGCAGGTCGAACCTGGCGACAAATTTGTTGCTTATATGACGAAATTGTCGAGGTGGGTCGGCATTCTACAAGTCAAATCCAAATCATTTCGCGATGCAACACCTCGCTTCTATGACTTCAACGATCCATTTGTGGTGCGCTTTGAAGTGGAACCCTTGGTCTGGCTAGAGAGGGAACAGACTATCCCCATTCATGAAGATTTTATATGGCCAAATTTGTTGTTAACGAAGAACTATGAGAAATCTGGGAAGTGGACTGGAAAATTTCGCCGAAGTCTAACAGCCATCGATAAATCGGATGGTGAGTTTCTTGAAAACGTACTTCGAGAGCAAGGGGAAAAGCAGCGGGTCTATGCTATAGATATTAACGAATATCGTAAGCTATTGACAAAAAGAGTAAAACGTTCTGATAGAGAAGTTAATGTAACGGTCCCGACTGAAGAAACAGAGGCGATTGTCGAGGAAATTCCCGAAATCAGAAAATCAGTGCAGATTCAGGGAATTCTTGCACGGATTGGTGAGGAAATGGGTTTTTCAATCTGGCTTCCGAGAAGCGACAGAAATCTTGTGGCACACGAGTGGAAGGCCGATCCGATGAGTTTACTCGACCAACTTCCCCTGAATTATGATGAAGCTACCCTTAGGACTATAGAACAGATTGATGTTATCTGGCTAAAGAGAAGATCAATCATCAGGGCATTTGAGATTTGAACATACTACGTCCGTATATTCAGGTATCCTTCGAATGGCAGATTTGCTTGCGCTTCAACCGAACATGGATATTAAACTGCATATAGTGGCCCCTGCCGGCAGAAGAGAAAAGGTTTTTCTTGAACTTCAACGGCCTGTTTTTTCTCTTCTCGATAAGGCTCCTTTATCAGAATTGTGCTCATTTATTTCCTATGATAGTGTTGAGCAACTGGCTGAAGAAAAGCATATTCATCATCTCTCAGATTCTGTGCTCGAAGATTACGAAGAGTACGCGGAATAAGACCGTAGTAGCAAAGGAATAAGATGGCAGAAAATAAACCCGAAATTGTTGTTGACGACGTCGTCGTGAGCCTGGCCTATAAGCTCACTGTGGATGGTGAAGTTCTGGATGAAGCAGGGAAAGATGACACCATCCAGTTCTTGCAAGGACGCGCCAACATTATTCCCGGGCTGGAGTCTCAACTCTTCGGAATGAAGGTGGGGGAGCAGAAATCCGTGGTCGTGCCGGCGGAAACGGGCTACGGCCCCGTCGACAAGAACGCTATTGACGAGATCACCCTAAGCGAGTTTCCGGAGGGCGTCACTCCGGAAGTCGATATGGAATTGGAAATCAAGGACAAAGAAGGCAACGAGATGTTCGGCAAGGTGCTCTCGGTTCAAGGAGACACCGTGACGATGGACTTCAATCACCCTCTTGCGGGCAAGGAACTACATTTCGATGTGACCGTTGTTGATGTGCGCAATGCCACGGCCGAAGAACTGGCGCACGGCCACGTGCACGCGCCTGGACACCATCATTAGTTGCGTTTACCACTCTGAGCGAAGCGAAGAGTCCGCCCGAGTCAGGGCGTTAATGCTTCGCTGCGCTCAGCATGGTAATGCGGTTTAATTTTCCCACCACTTCAACACGCGCAAGGCCCTAAGCGTATTCCAGCGACTGGGTTTACCCACTGGTTCCATTTGGAACCAGACGCTAGCCGTAGTGCCCTCGCTGTATTCTGTCCAGCGCCCGCTTTTGTCGCGCCGATTCAAAAGCAGATCGATTGAATCCTGCAAGCGTTCATCGCGTGGAGCGCGCGCCGCCTGGAAATGATCGAGCGCCCGCAGGATGTCATATCGCCACGTGGGCTGGGACGGGAACCGGGTGAAGACCGAGCTGACCACATTCCCCGTTCGATGTGACCTGTACAGCTGATGCCGCAGCAGGAACTCGCGGCCGCTGGCCAACGCCTCCTTGAGGGGTAATCTGTTGTTCGGGTGGAAGGCCTGGTATTCGCGCAAGCCTTCCAGAGTCATCCAAGTCGTATTGAATGAAGCGTGAGTGGCACCCCTGCGGGGATACTGGCAGTTCCAGCCATGATCCTTCATCTGGTGATCGAGGAGATGCTCGGCGATCAAGTCAACGCGCTCATCGTCTAGTTGGTAGTAAGAAAACATGGCGAGAGCCATACCGGTGATGCAGGTCTCGCCATGGCCCCTGAGGATCGACGCCGGGCGGCCCGCCTTGATGCGCCTTTGGCGAGCGCCTTCACCCGAATAATCGATCCCGTGATCCGGCCGGAAGCCTTCGTCCATCAGTATCCGGCACGCCTTCAAAGCCCGCGGATGCCGCGGCGGTAACCCAAGGAACCGCAATGTCCACAAGGTGTAATGTGTGGATTTCCATTTAGGTGAATACAACCCATTGGCCCACACTCCGTCTTTATCCTGTTTGGCTAAATAGCGAGCTCCCCATCCACGAGTGGCTACCTTGGCGCGCTCTTTTTCGTAGACGGAAGGTTTCTCATTCAGGAGATCGCGCTGCACCTGCCAACGGACCGCAGGATCCCCCTTCATGAGCCAATCGATGATATTCGGTTCTACCTGCACAGAATTAATTATAAAAGAGAGCGGCGAGTACTTGTCGCGCGAATACCGTAGGGGGTGGGTCTAAGACCCGCCCTGCCCAGCAGTGCAACTGCTGGGCGTCTATCGCAATGTATTACGTTATGATAAGTGGGTGGGGTTAATGCGCAAGCAGATGTTCATAAACTGCACTATGCATGGGAATGTGCAATGCGGTCTGTGTATCGT
>JBOGUK010000092.1:0-5226 GCA_050695915.1 Anaerolineales bacterium | reverse complement strand
AACTCCACGCCCGAATAAGGTTCCGGATTTCCAATGCTCTGCCCCTGTTCCAACCGGGATGTGTCCAGCAGTGAGCTTGCGAGCCTTTGTACTCTTTCAGTAGAGCGAAGCGCAATATCCAGGACCGAACGAATCGTGGGATCCTTGTCCGCCGGGATCATCATCTCCAGTACGTCCAAGCCCGATACCACATTAGCGAGGGGAGAGCGCAGGTCGTGATAGATCATCGAGGCCAAGTCCTCCCTTAATGTGTCTAATTTTTTTCGTTCACTAATATCGCGCAGGATCCATTGAAGTTGTTCTTTGCCGTCCACCACAATGGGATGGGCATAGATTTCGACGTTGGTTTCTTTTCCACCTTCGCCCTGTAGCACAGATTCGTAATAGACCGAATCTCCGCGCCTCAGGTTTTCCAGATCTTTGCCTAACACCTTGTAGTCAGCCTCATGGAAATGATGCACGTTCATCTGCATGAGGGACTTCACATCAAATCCCAACAACTCTTCGGCCCGCCGATTGGCCTCGATCATCTTTCCATCCCAATCTGTGATCAAGATCGCATCAACGCTGTCCTCGAATAGCTCGCGATATCGGCTGCGCGCTGCTTCCATCTGCTCGAATAATTGCGCATGCTCGATCGCAGTACCCGCCAGGTTGCCGATCCCGTTCAGAACGGGCAGATCGTCACTATCAAAAGCGCCTGCAGATGGATTCAATGCCTCGATGACTCCGATTACCCTGCCTTTAGCCAGGATAGGCGCGCAGGCGATGGCTTGCGTCTTGTATCCGGTAACCTCGTCCACTTTTTCATAGAATCGCTGGTCGTTCTGCGTATCGTTCACAATAACGCCTTTACCTTCCCGTGCGACCCATCCGGCAACGCCCTGACCGGTACGAATCCGCAGCCCTTGGATTTGCTTGCTGCGTTTCCCCGTGGCTGAACGGAAGCTGAGTTCTTTGCCCCCCGGTTCCACCAAGGCAAGGGAAACCGCTTCCACGTCCAGGGCGCGTGTGGTTTGCTCGACAATAGTTTGCAAAACTTCATCAAGCTGTAAACTCGCGCCGATCGCGGAAGCGCTCTCCGCGATGGCGGTCATGATGGCTGCCCGTCGTTGGATATCGTTGTAGAGTCGCGCGTTTAAGACTGCGAAAGCCGCTTGATCGGCAATGATTTGAACCAACGATAAATGCTCCTGGGTGAAAAACCCGGGCTCAGGGTGTGTAAGGGTAATGATTCCAACAAGCGCCTCCCTGACCAGCAGGGGGGCCGCTACCACGGATTTGGAGCTTGCCTTGGCTTCTTCTCCACTCGGTGGAGGCAGCCAACGTTTATCTCGGCTTGTATCCGGTAATAGCGTGGCCTCGCGATTCTTGCGGACCCAACCAGCTAACCCCTTATCCAAGGTAAACTTCAATTGCTCGGTGGTTTCGCGAATCACCTTCTTTTTGACCACGATAACAGAATCCAGGGGCTGCCCTTGTTCATCCAACACGATGATGCTACCGCTGCTGCCGCTGACGTTTTCAAGGGAAAGCTTCAGCACACGCTCAAGCACCGTCCGAAGTTCAAGAGCGGAAGCCAGTTCGCGGCTGATGTGATAAAGGAGATCGAGGGAAGCCCTGCTGCTCGCTCCCTCCTTCAAAAGGGTTGTGCTCATTTTGGCCAAAAGATGGAACGCTCGCGGGCGGAGGCGCGGCTCACATTTCAGTATAGCATAGCGAGAAGTTCAGGCACTTCAAGAATTAGAGACTTGGCATTTGAAGAAGGAGCATTTCAGTAAGCAAGCGCGTGTTCACGTTGGTCTTTAGTTTTTCAAGAGTAGTCTCGACGAGATGGACCATCTCATAGATCATCCGGAAAGAGAACTGGTTTATCAACTGATCGATATGCGCCTTGAAATCCGAATTCGTGAAATGGACATTGACCTGAGTTGAACCTTTCAGGGCGTCGCGCCATAAGGAAAGCCAAACCAGCAACAAGTCGCGTAGTTCTTCCCTATCTTTACTCATCTTATCGGCGTATGCGAAACGCTCGACCCGATTTGAGGACAAAAGCCGCAGACCTTCTTCTAACCATCGCTGCCTTTGCGCAAGATATCTGGGTTCTTGGATCATTTGAATGGCGATCCCTGGACGCCCATCACTAATACTCGCAAGCAAAATCGCTTCCTCTTGTGAAAGTCCAAATTGGTCACTTAATCCCACGGCTACTTGATCGAACTGAATGGGACGCAAGCGAAGTACCTCACAGCGTGAGACCACGGTTGCTGGCAAACTGTCGGATTCCTGCGCGGTGAGAATCAAAACCACTGAAGGGTTTGGTTCCTCCAGCGTCTTGAGTAGAGCGTTTGCAGCCTCCTCGCTGGCATTCTCGAAATCGAGCAATAACGCGATTTGATGTTTTGCATCGTATGGAGAGAGAGCCAGTGCCCGGCTCATCTCGCGCAGGGCGTCGATCTTGATCTCGCGGTCACCTTCTTGCCTTGCAATAACGAAAAGGTCTTCATGCTGCATGCGGGCGATGCCGCGGCATGTACGGCAATCGCTGCAGAACTCGCCAAGAGAGGATGGTTGTGTGCAATTAAGTGCCTGCGCGAACCTCAGCGCCAATGTGCGCCGCCCAACGCCATCAGGACCTAAGAATAAGTAGGCATGCCGCAGGTTGTTGCTATTGATCTGGCCGCTCAAAAGCCTGACGGCCCATTCGTGCCCGATCAATTTCCAATCTGCAGCCATTAAGGTGTGGAAAAGTGAATTTTATTCGGGTAAAAAGTCAGTACGTGTTTGTCTGGATTGTTCAAGACAAAACTTCCAATATACGGGCCTTTCTCTCCGATCCAGGCCCGATAGTCATAGGATGCTTGCGGAAGGACTATTCCGAGATTATTGGTGAAGACATATTCCTGATATTGCGGGGAAGTAATAATAAACTCCACGCGCTCCCCACTTAAATTCTCTAGCAGCAATGGCGTGTTTCCGGTTGACTTGTCTGCTCTTGCTGTACCAAAGACTCCGGCATCTGGCACGCCATAAGGCGCCCACTTGGTGAGGACTCTTACTGTGGCGGTGGGCGTTTCTGTGGGTGTTGCCGTGGGCTCCTCGGTGAAAGTGGATGAAGGCTGTGGTGTTGAAGTGGGCAGAGAAGTATTCGTTGGCATGGCAGTCAAAGTGAGCGCCACCTTTGTGGCCGCGAGATGGTCTGCTGTAAGCTCAATATCTTCTGCGCTGAATGCAGCGCTGCAGCCGCTGATCAGCATTGAGAAACACAAGAGCAAAAAGGACTTTTTTATAGCTGATATTGTCAAGTTTTAACCTCGAGAAGAAAAATGCCGTGTTGTGAAAACACGGCATTTTACCTCTTTGTATTGCCTTACTTCGCGGGCTAGCGTCGCCGAGATTTCGGTTTCTTCTTAGTCTTTGCTTTTACCCTGCGCTTAGCCTTTGCCTTTGATTTCTTTACCTTGGCCTTTGCCTTGGGCTTCGCCTTGGCTTTGGCCTTGGTTTTCGGTTTCACCTTGGCCTTAGCTTTTGGCCTGGCCTTTGCGTTGGCTTTCGGCTTTGCTTTCGCCTTGGGCTTTGGCTTGGCGGGCGCCCCCATAGGGGCACTCGGCATCGGGGTAGGCTTTGGCGCCATTGGGGTTACCGGCGGCCTCACCATCACGGCCCCTTCCTCGACGAGGAAAACTTCATCGCCCTCGCGGACGCGATCCTTTACCAGGATAGCCACATCGTCTCCCGGGCCGGCTCGTTCCACATCAGCGTGGTCGATCTGCATCGAAGTGACCTTCTCGTTGAGATCCGTTGTAGCGCCCACGATATGGACATTGTCGCCCACCTTCAATTCAGTGCTCAAGCGAAGCACCGCGGCGCTCGGGCCTCCAAAAAAGTGCGTTACCTCTCCAATTTTTCTCTCCATCTTTTCCTCCAATGTGATGGGCTTTTTCCCATCATACAACGTAGCGCCAGTCCTTTCAAGCCTTCCGCCAACCTCTACAGTACAATCCCTCCGTGCTCGATCTAGCCAGGGGACTTAATCCTCAACAGCAACAGGCTCTCACCGCAGGACTGGGCCCTGTGCTGGTGTTAGCCGGCCCAGGCTCAGGCAAAACTAGGGTGCTCACTCACCGCATCGCCTACCTGATCAGCCAATTAGGCGTCCAACCCTACAATATTCTGGCTGTCACGTTCACTAACAAGGCGGCTAAGGAGATGTCCTCGCGCGTCGAGGGGCTTCTGGGTGGCAAGCCTCGGGGCCTCTCCTTGGGCACCTTCCACTCGATCTGCGCCCGGCTGCTGCGCACCGAAGCAGAGCATCTTCCCGTCAACCGCAGCTTCGTCATCTACGACCAGGATGACCAGGTTGCCTTGGTGCGCCAGGTCATTAAGGACCTAAACATCGACGAAAAGTTGCACCGCGCCGGGGGTGTGCATGCGCGCATCTCACAAGCTAAGAACGAACTGCTGCTGCCCGAAGATATGCCTCTGAACAATTATCGCGATGAAGTAGTCAACCGCGTGTATCAGCGCTATCAGCAGTCGCTACTCAGCAGCAACGCGGTGGACTTTGACGATCTGCTGCTCTGGTCGGCTAAGCTGCTGGAGGACAACGCTGCTGTGCGCAATAAATATGCCCAGCGATTTGTGCATGTTCTTGTAGACGAGTTTCAGGACACGAATCAGGCACAGTATGCGCTGCTCAAGCAATTAGCCTCATTTCACCGAAATCTCTACGTTGTCGGTGATACTGACCAGTCCATCTACCGCTGGCGCGGAGCGGATTACCGCAACGTGCTGCGTTTCGAAGAAGATTTCCCTGATGCGCAGGTAATACTGCTGGAGCAGAATTACCGCTCCACGCAACGCATCCTCGACGCGGCCATGGCCGTAATCGATCGCAATCCTCATCGCACGCGCAAACAACTTTTCACGGATCGCGGTGCGGGTGAAAAGATTAGCTTGCATCTCGCGTTGAACGAAGAAGAAACCGGACGCTACATCGTCGAAACCATCGCGTCCGCCGTCGCGCAGAAAAGAGCAAAACCTGGTGATTTTGCCATTATGTATCGTGTCAATGCGCAGTCGCGTTTGATTGAAGAAGCTTTCTTGCATGCCAATCTTCCCTATAAACTCGTTGGCGCCGTTCGTTTCTACGGCCGCCGCGAGATCAAAGATGTACTGGCTTATCTGCGTCTTTCGTTCAACCCCAACGATGAGATCGCTCTAGGG
>JBOGUK010000091.1:0-5420 GCA_050695915.1 Anaerolineales bacterium | reverse complement strand
GGCTTGGCTTGATGGGCGCTGCGGTTGGAGGCTTCATAGCGGCTATGGCGCTCCTGCTCTCCCGCGCCGGGTTGGAAGTGGTTACTGGAAAAATGTAAGGAACCGAGTTCTTTCTCGATAAATACATTCATGCAAACGGGCCCTCCGCGTATATTGGCAGTTCCGCTTTGAAGGCCGATATCGTGCTCCCAGATCCGGATATTGACCCTCAGCATGCCATGCTCAAAGGCGCCGATAGCCACGTTAACTTGAAGGATATGAGCCGGGCAGGCACCTACGTCAACAACCGCAAAGTCGAACAAGCGCGCTTGCAAAACGAGCAAGCCATCCGCATGGGCAACACCATGATGGTCTACCACGAAAAGAGGTGAATGATGAGATCCCTCAAACGAGTTTTTTCCCTGGCAGTTTTCCTTGCTTATTTGGCCAGTGCGGCCTTCAGCCCCGCAGGCCAGGAAGGCTTGAACATTCAGATCACGCAAATCGATACGAGCCAGTTCCCGCGCGTAACCTTTTACGTCTCAGTTACGGATGCAAACGGTGAGCCATTTGCGGTTGACGCGAGCCGTTTCATTATCAAAGAAAACGGTGTTGAAATCCCACTGGATCAAGTTGAAGGCATAGGCGAAGTCGGTCCGATCACGACGATCCTTGTTACGGATGTCTCCGACAGCATGAATGCTGCTGGCAAACTGGACGCTGCCAAAGCAGCGGCCCACGAGTTCGTAAACCGAATGCGTGATATTGACCAGACTGGCTTGGTTTCATTCAACACCCAGGTCGAGACTGTGCAGGAGATCACTTCAGACCAGGAAGCGTTGCGCTCCGCGATTGATAGCCTTCAAGCAGATTCTCAAACCGCCATGTACGATGCTCTACTTATGGCGATCGAACAACTCGAGGGAGTCGGGGGCCGCAAAGCCATCATCGTCCTCACGGATGGCCTTGATAACCGCAGCTCCGGCAGTGAAGACACTGTAATTAACCGGATTGGCCCCGCGGGCTTTTCGATTTCTGCGGTGGGCTTGGGAGTCCCCGCAGAGCAGTTGGACGAACTCACTGGGATTGACGAGGAAGGTCTGCAATCCCTGGCTGATCGCGCCGGAGGCGTATATGCCTTTGCAGACGACGAGGAGAGCCTCACCCGACTCTACGAAACATATGCTGTTTCTCTACAAAGCGAATACGCCATTACGTACACTTCCCCCTCTGCATTGCGCGATGGCGTAAACCGTGCGCTTTCCGTCGAGCTGGCGTCTGGTGAGATCGCCGGCGCGGGCGGTGAAACTCGCTACAACCCTGGCGGACTTGTGCCTGAAGTTGAACAGCCGGCTTCCTGGCCATTATTCGCGGGCTTGGTTGCCGTGCTGGCGGCGTTGGTGATAATCCCGATGGTAATTCCCGCGCTGCGCGGCGGTTCGCAGGATGCAGCCGCGAAGGGCGGGACCAAGGGGGCCCGACCGGCTGGGGCCGTTCGGCTGAAGCCAACTTCCAAGCCACGGATACGGCTAAAGTAGTGACTTCCTCCCAAAAGAAAAGAAGACCCGAAAGGGTCTTCTTTTTAGAAGGTTGATTTCGAAAAGGATGTAATCTTACGACTTTCTGATGCGTGGATATAGGAAGCTAGGTAAAATTGCTTTAGCCTTTATATAACAAGCCAGGTTTGCCTATCATTTGGGTTGATCTCTCGTTATAGTGCATAGGAGCATTCAATGGAGCGAACGGGATTGCTGCAGATCGCAGGCAAGGATGTTACGGTTATTGGGCCTGATCTTGAGATAGGTCAAAAGGCGCCGGAAGCCAAGTTGCAGGCGCAGGACTGGTCCTGGGTGGACTTGTTAAGGTCCACGACAGGAAAGGTACGAATTATTGCGGCCGTGCCATCCCTGGATACAAATGTCTGCAATATAGAAACGAAGCGCTTCAATCAGGAAGCAGCTTCCCTGGATCCGAATATTGTCATACTTACAGTGAGCACCGACCTGCCTTATTCGCTCAAAAATTGGTGCGCAGCCACTGGTGTGGACAAAGTGCATTTATATTCTGATCATTACGATGCCAGCTTCGGTGAGAAATACGGAACGCTGGTTAAGGAGCGGCGTATCCACAGACGGGCCGTTTTCGTGGTCGACAAGAATGACAAGCTGGTTTATGTTGATTACATGCCGGCTTTGGGCGAGCAGCCTAATTACGAAGAGGTCCTGGCCGCCGCGAAGCAAGCCCTGGCGAGTTGAACATGATGAAAGATCTTGATTTGGAACCGCTATCAAACCGGTCTTCCTGGGAAAGCCCGCAGGAGATCCATTTCCGCATCACATCGTTCTCGCGCCAGTGGGCTACGCGACCGCATTTGTGGCGCCCGCCGACCGATCTCTATGAGACGGAGACAGATTACTGTGCGCGGGTTGAGGTGGCTGGGATGGAAAACTCTGAATTGAACATTGCAATAGAGAATCGCAATGTGGCTATTTACGGTCTCCGACAACCGCCGGCGGAACAAGCAGCCTATTATCAACTTGAGGTGCGCTACGGAGAGTTTCTCTCGACCCTGGAATTGCCTGGTGAAGTAGATGTAGAAAGTATCCAGGCTGATTATTCCGACGGTTTTCTCATAGTCAGGTTTCCAAAGGCGGTTAAAGACTAATGGCGACCTCGAAATGGTTTGAAGAACTGGCCGATATGTGGGACTGGATGAATAACGACGAATCCCAGGCATTGCAAGATCTGGTTTTCAATCCCACCTTCACCAAAGTGGTCGGGGGCAAGGATAAATCGGAACAAAAGCAGGGCGACGGTTCCCGCGAACAGCAGGACATCCCTGAAATCCTCCCCATCCTGCCGCTGCGCGGCGTCGTCGTTTATCCGCAAACTGGCGTCCCGCTCACCATAGGCCAGCCGCGCTCAGTTCGCCTGGTCGACGAAGCAGTTTCCGGGAACCGCTTGGTCGGACTTGTAGCCTCGCGTGATCCCGAGAAAGAAAACCCAGGTCCGGAGGATCTCTACACAGTTGGAACCGTGGCTGCGGTCCACAGATTGTTCCGTGCGCCGGACGGCACGATTCGTTTGCTGGTTCAAGGTTTGTTCCGTTTCCGGCTGGGCGAGTTCGTTGAGACAGAGCCTTACCTGAAGGCCAAAATAACCTTGGCGCCCGAATTCGAGGAAGAGGGGCTTGAGGTCGAAGCCCTTGCTCGCAGCGTACGTAATCAATTCCAGCGCATTGCTGAGCTTATTGGAACGATTCCGCAAGAACTCGTTTCGTCGGTTCTCGATATCGACAGCGCGCTGCAGACGGTTTACCTGGTGGCCAATTTCCAACGAATGGAATTGGCCCATGCGCAGGAAATCCTGGAATTGGATTCCTTGCGGGATAAGCTCCACAAGCTGGTTGAATTTCTCACGCGCGAAGTGGAAGTTCTGGCGGTTGGACAGCGCATTCAAAATGAAGCCCGTTCGGAAATCGAAGGCATGCAGCGCGATTATTTCCTGCGCGAACAGCTCAAAGCTATTCAACGTGAACTTGGCGAAACCGATGAACTGGCCGCCGAAGTTGAGGAGCTGCGTAAAAAGATCGACGAAGCCAAAATGCCCGATGAAGCCGATAAGCAGGCGAGGCGAGAGCTGGATCGGCTGTCCCGCTTGAACACGGCTTCGGCGGAATACGGAGTGATACGCGGTTACCTGGATTGGCTGGTTGCGCTGCCCTGGTCGAAGACGACCAAAGATAATTTGGACATCAAGAACGCCCGCAAAGTTCTGGACCAGGACCACTACGGGCTCAAAGACGTGAAGGACCGCATCCTCGAATACCTCGCGGTTCGCAAGCTGCGGTCTGAGCGAAAAGAAGAGATCGCCAAACACGCGCATCAGGATCTGATCCGGCGCGAGCGCGAAGGCGTGATCCTTTGTTTCGTAGGGCCTCCAGGTGTTGGCAAGACCTCCCTTGGGCGCTCGATCGCGCGCTCCCTGGGGCGCGAGTTTGTGCGCATTTCGCTCGGCGGGGTGCGCGATGAAGCCGAAATCCGCGGGCACCGCCGCACATATATTGGCGCCCTTCCAGGTCGCATCATGCAGGCGCTTCGGCGGGTCGGCACGCGCAACCCGGTTTTCATGCTGGATGAGGTGGACAAACTTGGTTACGATTTCCGCGGCGACCCGGCTTCCGCGCTGCTCGAAGTTCTGGACCCTGAGCAGAACAGCGAGTTTCGCGACCATTACGTTGAAGTGGCCTTTGACCTTTCGCAGGTAATGTTCATTACCACTGCGAACGCGCTCGAACCGATCCCGGGCCCGTTGCGCGACCGCATGGAGATCATTAACCTTTCGAGTTATACAGAGGGCGACAAGCTGGCTATTGCCAAGGGTTACCTGATCCCGCGCCAGCTTCGTGAAAACGGACTGCGCAAATCCGAGGTCAAATTCAGCATCGACGCGATTCGAACACTGATTCGTTCTTACACACGGGAAGCCGGCGTCCGTAACCTGGAACGCGAGATCGGGTCCGTTTGCCGCAAAGTAGTGACGAAGATCGCAGAAGGCGATAAGGGACCGGTCACTATCACGCCGGAACTGGTGAAGGAATTCCTGGGCCCTGCCCGCTTCTACCGCATGGAGGAAATCGCCAGCCGCACGTCTATCCCCGGCGTCGTCACAGGCCTCTCGTGGACGCCTACTGGCGGCGATGTGCTCTTTATCGAGGCCACTCGCATGCCGGGAAGCAAAGGTTTCCAGCTTTCGGGGCAGCTTGGCGAAGTAATGCAGGAATCGGCCAAGGCGGCTCTCTCGTTCGTTCGCTCCCGCGCCAAGCGACTGGGCATAGACCCCGAATTCTTCCAGACCACCGATATTCACCTGCACGTTCCTGCCGGCGCGCAGCCAAAAGACGGGCCTTCGGCCGGGGTGACCATGGTGACTGCCTTGGTTTCGCTGTTGACGGGCAAGCCCATCAAGGCTCACGTGGGAATGACGGGTGAGATCACGCTGCGCGGGCAAGTGCTGCCCGTGGGTGGGATTAAAGAAAAAGTGCTGGCTGCTCACCGAGCGGGATTGAAGACCGTGATCCTTCCCCAACGCAACGAGATTGACCTGGAAGAATTGCCGAAAGAAGTCAAACAGAAACTCGATTTTCGTTTCGTCAAGACCATGGACGAGGTGCTCCATATCGCCCTTGAACCAAAGTCTGTCAAAACCTCGGCGAAAAAAGCCGCAGTGAATGGCGCCGGCAAGCGTGCGCGCAAAACCAAGCGCAAAGCAAAGACGCATGCCTAAAATCATGGTGCTTGAGGACGAAGCTGTACTTTTCCAGCTTTTGAACGACTTATTAACCTTCGAAGGATATGAGGTAGTTCGGCCAAAAGGGTTTGATTCGGTGATCGACGAGATGCGCACCAATCCACCGGACGCGGCGCTCATCGACGTGAACC
>JBOGUK010000090.1:0-13208 GCA_050695915.1 Anaerolineales bacterium | reverse complement strand
AGCCAGACCGTGCGCAGCGCGTCCTGCTTCATGTGCGCCAAGCGCGCTTCGAAATCTTTCTTGATCTTGGCCCATTCCTCTCCCTGCTTGTTCTTCGCCCCCCACGACAGACGGAAGAGCTCTTTCTTGAATAAATGCTCGAAAACCAGTTCGAGCGGCATGTCTTTCACCACGCGCACGCCCCATCGGTCCGGCGCCGGGATGCTCGGCGCGGGCCCCACTGCAGACCGCCCAGTCACCGCCGCCTGTCGCCTTGGCTTCGCCTCGCGCCCGATCTCCTTCGCCGCCTTGGTGAAAATATCCTCGACGAGATCTTTGCGTTTCGGCTCATCGATCAACTTGTCCATCGTGTCCAGTCCCTCGAACGCGTCCTGGCAGTAGAACACGCCCGGCGCATACGGCGGCCCGTCCTCCGTGTACAGGATGCGCCACCCGAACCGCCGGTTGATTGCTGCCCCGCCGATCAGCACGGGAAATTCCAGCCCGCGCCGGTGCAGTTCGTTGACGATCAAAGGCATCTGTTTGCTGGTGCTCACCAATAAAGCGCTCAGCCCAATCGCTGTCGCGTTCACTTCCTGCGCTTTGGTGATGATAGTCTCGGCGGGCACCTGCTTGCCGAGATCGAATACTTCGTAACCATTGTTCACCAGGATGGTCTTCACTAGGTTTTTTCCGATGTCATGCACGTCGCCGTAGACTGTTGCCAGCACCACTTTGCCCTTGCTCACGCCTTCGACCTTTTCCAAGTAATTCTCGAGATGGCCAACGGTTTTCTTCATCACCTCGGCCGACTGCAGCACGAACGGCAATATCAGTTCGCCTGCGCCGAATTTATCGCCGACCTCTTTCATTGCTGGCAGTAGTGTGTTGTTCAATAAGTTCACCGCGCTCTCGTGATCGCTTGCGAACGCTTTACGCGCGATCACCTCGTCCACTGCGGCTTCCACGCCTTCCTTGTGGCGGTGCAGGATGCTCCAGTGCAATCGTTCCTCGGACGTCATCCCTTCGGTTGGGTCTTCGTCTGTTTGCGTTTCCGTCGGCGCGCGTTTCTCGTAGAACTCGATCACGCGCTGCAGCGCATCCGGCCGCTTGTTGAAGATCAAGTCTTCCATCAGCGTGCGTTCTTCTTCCGGGATCTCGGCGTACGGTCGCACCTTGCTGGCGTGTACGATGGCCATATCCAAACCGGCTTCCACGCAGAAATGCAGCATCATGCTGTTCAGCGTGGCGCGCGCATCCGGCGTGAGCCCGAAGCTCACGTTGCTCACGCCCAGCGATGTGAAGACGCCGGGCAGCGCGGTCTTGATCTCGCGGATAGCGTTAATCGTCTCCAGGGCGCTGTTGGCGAACTCAGCGTCGCCCGTGCTCAGCGGGAACGTAAGCACGTCGAATACCAGGTCCTCCGGCCGGAACCCGAATTCGTTGACTGCGATGTCGTGGATGCGTTTCGCCACTTCCAGCTTGCGCTCCCCGGTCTTGGCCATTCCGTTCTCGTCGATGGTCAGCACCAGCACCGCCGCGTTGTGTTCCCGCGCCAGGCGCATCACGCGCTCCATCTTGGGGCGCCCCGCTTCCAGATGCGTGGAGTTCAAGAGGCAGCGTCCCGGTGCCAACTTCAGCGCCGCTTCCATCACTTCGGGTTCCGTGGTGTCGATCACCAATGGCGCTTCAATTCCCATCGCAAGTTTCTTCACCACTTTGGTCATCAGGTATTCTTCGTCGGGGCGCTCGGTCAGCGCCACGCTCACGTCCAGCGCGTGCGCGCTGCCTTCGATCTGCTCGCGGGCCATCTCCAGGATGCCGTCGAAATCCTCCCCCATCAGCAGACGCTTGAACTGCCGGCTGCCGGTGGCGTTCAGCCGCTCCCCGATGAGCAGCGGCGGGGGCTGCTGTTTCATCGCCAGCGCCTGGATCGATGACGACAAGCGCGCCTCGGCCTGCGCCGGGCGCGGTGGATGCGGGTGCCCGTGGATTTGCTCAACCAATAATTTCAAATGTTCCGGCGTCGTGCCGCAGCATCCGCCCACGATGCTGATCTTGTTCTTCTCCACGAACTCCGCCATTGCCTTGGCATATGGCTCCGGCTCCAACGGGTAGACGGCTTCGCCGTCCACATTCAGCGGCAGTCCGGCATTCGGGATGGCGGAAACGGGCAGCCTGGCATGGTCGCCCAGGTAGCTGATCGGCTGCCGCATGTGCTCAGGGCCCGTGGAGCAGTTCAGGCCGATCACGTCGATGGCCATGCCTTCGAGGATCGTGAGCGCCGCGGCGATATCCGTGCCCAGCAGCATGCGCCCGGTGGTATCCAGCGTCACCTGGCACTGGATGGGCAGCACTTCACCGGTTTCCTCGAACGCTTTCTGGATCCCGGTGATGGCCGCCTTCACTTCGAGAATGTCTTGCGAAGTCTCGATCAGCAGCACGTCCACCCCGCCCTGAATCAGCCCGGTGGCCTGCTCGCGGAATATTTCCACCAGTTGGTCGTAAGTAACGTCGGAAAGGGTGGGGTCATCGGCGCTGGGCAGCTTGCCGCTGGGTCCCATCGACCCCGCTACGAAGCGCGGCTGCTCCGGTGTGCTGAACTCGTCCGCCAGTTTGCGCGCCAGCTGCGCTCCCGCCTTGTTGATCTCGATGGTGCGCTCGCCGAGCCCGTATTCGCCCAGCGTGAGCCGGTTGCTGCGGAACGTGTTCGTTTCGATCACGTCCACGCCCACTTCGAGGAACGAGCGATGCACCGCCGCCGGCGCCTCGGGGCGGGTGATGTTCAGGTAATCCGGGCAGCCGTTGTATTGCTCGCCACCGTAATGCTCGGCGGTGAGATTCATTTTCTGCAGGCTGGTGCCCATGGCGCCGTCGTAGATCAGGACGCGCTCGTTAAGCGCATCAAGAAAAGCGCGGCGGGTGTAGTTTCGTGTTTGAGTCATTTCTTCCAGTGACCTCTGCCTTGGTTACTTGGTTTTGTTAACTAAGAAACCAGGCAACTAGAGCACCAACTAAACAAAATCGCCTCATACATGAGGCGATTGATGTTTAGGTATCGCCTCATCTCCCAGAATACTCTGCCGGAATTGGCACCTTCCGCTTGCGGCGGCGGTTGCCGAGGTTTCATAGGGCCGGTCCCTCAACCTCTCTGGATGAGTGCGCACCCGAAGGGTGCGCTATTCAATTGGCGGCGAGTATAACGCTCGGAACCCCTACTGTCAATTCTCACCTGTTTTTGCCACCTCTAAACCTTTCATTCCCTCCGACACGAAAGTTATCAATTTGTCCAGTTGTTCTCCAGCTTTGAAAGCAAAAAAAGCTTTTTTCAAGATCCAAAATGCTATGAGGATTGTATTGTTTAGCTCCGGCAGTTTCTATATTGATCTGGAGGGGAGTTTCGTATCTTACTCCCACCCAATACTTATCCGCGACGATGTAGCCAATCCAATTCCACCCTGCATTTCTTACAACCGAGTGCTCATGGAAAACTTCGGCAATAGCTGTATTTAGCTTTGCTAATAGATGCCGTAGGGCGGGCACTCCTTCAATGTATTGCCATTCAACTTTTTCGGGTTGTCATTTCTTTTTCCTCCAAAAAACTTAGAAATTGTGCAATCGCATGTTGTGATACTTTTTCTTCAAGGTGTAATTCCGACATCCATCCCGAAATTTGATACCAACAAACATGCCTGAAACTGGCTTGGCCTAATAACGTTTGTTTTAAGGAATGTTTAGACCTAGTGATAAGTATTAATTGCTTGAGGCACCTGCAGAAAAAATAAGGCTTCAGCTACTTAGAAAACTTATGGGCTGAGGGCAGGAATTGGTGAAAATAAAAGACATCCTTTCGATTTAGCGAATATGAGAAACCTTTTCTCGTCAGTCAACAAATATGTTGTTCGCCAAATTGAAAACTTTTTGACTGAAAGTTTCTGTTATGTTTTAGATGTGCTTATTTCAAATGAGCCAACGCGTGGAGAAAGCCTTCTAAAAAATATAACGGGTACGGAGATTGAAATTTGCCTCGCCCACATTTGAAATTACAACTCAGGAAACAACTGAAGTCGGCCGTCCCGACATAGTAATTTCACAAGGCAAAGACTTCTGTTTTTTTATCGAAGTAAAGCACGATTCTTCTATTGGACCAAAACAACTTGAGCGCTATTTTCAGAAGTTAGCAGAGCGAGAGGGGAGCCTCAAATTCAATTGTTTGCTTTCCGCTTTTTAGCAAATTACGGAGATAGGAGGACATAGAAAAAACCCATGCGCGATAAAACTTATTAGACCGCAGGGACACAGAAAATAGCGGACGGGATGGGCCTTTAGGGTGCATAGTATCCCAATAGCAGACCAAAGGCTCAACTGTAACATCGGATAACGGTGGCTTCATTGGTGTCAGAACCTTTTGAACACTGTCGTTAACGAATCGCTTGCCATTCCATTGCCTCTCCCATCTTTCTATTTTGTGCTTGCGCAACAGTGAAGCGTTGGCATTTAATTCAACCCTTCGCCCACCAATTGCGGATGCTCCCCAATTTTTTATTTCAACCTGAAAGAGAGTTGAGCTCTTTCCACGGGTTACCAGAACCTATCTGTCAAGTCTTTTTTCCCGCACTGGGTCCTTGGGTAACTTTATCTTGTACAACTTTGGCGTCGCTTCCGCGACAGCGAAAAAAATCGATTAATACTTCTGCTCCGAGATCCTCACCGATTAAGGCAGTTATGGCAGAAACATGGCCTCTAATGAATTTAGGCGGGTCATCATAGAAGGTCAGTAAAGCCTTTATAGGCACGATAATTTTCAGTGACTCTTGCCTTCTCTTTCTGGGCATGCTTAATCTCGCGGTTTACTCTCAACTTTCAACTTTCAAACATTCACCCCTTTTGACCTGCCACGCGTCAAAATCGCGCGCCACGGCTGTGTTGGGAAAGGCAGCCTGAGCCTCCGCCAGGATGTCGCTCTCGCGGTAGCGCCGCGAGACGTGCGTCAGCAGCAACTGCCCCACGCCAGCGTCGCGCGCCAGTTCGGCGCCCTGCCGCGCCGTGAGGTGCGCGTATTCCTTGGCCATCTCGCGCTCTTCCTCCAGGTACGTCGCTTCGATCAC
This sequence comes from Anaerolineales bacterium, assembly GCA_050695915.1. Classification (GTDB taxonomy): domain Bacteria; phylum Chloroflexota; class Anaerolineae; order Anaerolineales; family UBA11579; genus JAMCZK01. The sequence goes on along the minus strand of JBOGUK010000090.1, from coordinate 8,121 downwards.
CAGTGCATCCGCCCCGCGGGCCGATTCCAGGATTTCATCCGTGCGCCCGGCGTCGCCCACGTGCACCAGTCGCGCCCCGGCGATCTCCTCGCCCAGCACGTCGTCCGGGTTCACTGTGAGCCCCGATTCCAGCGTCACTGGGTTCCCTGCCACCAGTTCGCGCCGCAGGGAACCCTGCGGCACGCCCAGCGCCTCCGCCTTCTCGGGCAGGAACGGGCGCCGCGCCCGTTCCTGGAACACAAACCCGAAGCAATCCGGGCCGCGGTGGCTCACCGGGAACGCGCTGATGGTGAAATCTTCGGTCTCCATGATTACCCCGGGTTTGATGGCGCGCAGGTTCAGTTTCAGAGGGCTTTCCTTCCCTTTCGGGATCACTTTTACTCCGTAGAGCAGCGCATCGATGCGCTCCAGCGTCCACTTGCCCGCCAGGATCTCGACTTCCTCGAGCGTTTCCCAGCGCGTGAAGGTGGAGAACAATCCCGCCAGCCCCAGGATGTGGTCGAGGTGGCCGTGCGTGATCAGGATGTGGTTCAGTCGTTTGAAACCCAATCCCGATTTCAAGATCTGCCGCTGCGTCCCCTCGCCGCAGTCCACCAGGAAGCGATATTCATCGTGCTTAACAATGTGCGCAGAGAGCCCGCGATGTATCGACGGCGCCGACGCTGATGTGCCCAAAAAAACGATTTCAAACATGGAAGTTTCATTGTAACTGCATCATCAGTCCTTCCGTCATTAGTATGCTGGGAAAATAGAGAAGACACAGCAGATCGACCGTCATTTGGTCGGAAAAGGCCGACTCGCAGTGCAGATCGCTGTGTCTAACTCTACTGCTAGCCCGAACAGTTGCCTGGGCCTAGAGCCCGAATTCGCTAGTGCGGGCAAACAGATTATACAAGGAAGGTTGCCATGCCTCTCAATAGCGAAGTTTTCATCGGGATTGACATTGGTCGGGATTGGCTTGAAGTGGCTAGTGGGGCGCAAAGCCAAACTGCGACCTACGCCAACACCCAGCTGGGTATTGCCGAGCTCATGTCTGACCTCCTGGCGCAGGTTCCTAAGCGGATCGTCTTGGAAGCGAGTGGGGGTTTTGAGCAGGCCGTATTTGAGCAAATGCAGGCCGCCAAGCTGCCGGTAGCCTTGGTGAATCCCACTCGAGTGCGTCGGTTCGCTGCGGCGATTGGGAAATTGGCCAAAACCGATCGTATCGATGCTCAAGTCCTGGCTCATTTTGCTCAGGTGGTGCAACCCAGGGTTCAAGCCACCCAAACAGAGCTTGAAAGGCAGCTCAAACGACGGTTGAGCCGACGCCGGCAAATGGTGGATATGACCACAGCCGAAAAGAACCGGTTAAGCACTGCAGATGCAGAAGGCCGCCAAGATATCCGGCGCCATTTAAGCTGGCTGGAGCAGGAATTGGCTCAGCTGGATGAGCAGATCGACCGCTTGGTGCAGGACAATCCAACTTACCAACAACGGATTGAGAATTTCGACTCCACTCCCGGGGTCGGGCGAGTGACGGCTACCACCCTCACCGTGGACGTACCGGAGTTGGGCCAACTTAATCGCCAAGAGATCGCGGCTCTCGTGGGTTTGGCTCCATTCAACCACGACAGCGGAAAGCACCGGGGCAAACGCCGAACTTTTGGAGGACGCAGTCATGTGCGTTCCACTCTTTACATGGCCGCTCTGTCTGCCAGCCGCTGCAACCCTGTGATCAGAGATTTTTATCAACGCTTATTAGCCAACGGAAAGGAAAAGAAGGTAGCCCTCACTGCCTGCATGCGCAAATTGCTCACTATCCTCAACGCCATGGCTCGCGACCAAATGGCTTGGCAATCTTGACAAACAACACAGTTACTGCGAGGAGGGTTGTAATCTGGGCTATACGTTACCCCCACCCGACGAGGCAAGCTCCCGCACCCATTCGCAACAGGTGCCGGAGATTGGCTTCGCTGCTCGCAATGATTAGAGATTTGTTGTAACCAGTTAGTCCAAATTCCAATACGCCAGTTCGTCGATGCTGAAAGTGAAGTTACCCGGAGCGCCGGCATTCACAAAGACGCCAAAGCGGCCAGCGGAGAATGTATCGTCATCCAGGTCATGCACCTCGAAGCCGTTCGCATAGATGGTAATGTCCGCGCCCTGCATGCGGATACCCATCGTGTTGGTCTTGTTTGATCCGGCGTCGATGTGATCGGATTCTGTCCAGGGGATCAACTCTTCCGTCGTGTATGGGGAGGTGCGATCCAGTCGCACCAGGCGATACGAGCCATCGCACGAGAAGGTGAGGATATACCCCCGTGCACTCGTGACGCTGATCTCCTGCGGGCCGCGCACGATCATCCCATAGGCCTGTTTGCCGCTGCAGTTATCCACGTGAACGGTCATCTGGATGAAGAAATTGCTTGGGGATGGCCAGGTGAACCACCAGGTGTCGAAGTTGGGCTGCTTGCCCGTGACATGCAGACGCCCTCCGCCGAGGGCAAGCCGGATGTAATCTGTATCCGGCAGCTGCCCGTTGCTTTGCACCCAGTTGTTGTTATTGTCCATGCTGTCGAAAATGGTTGGAGAACCGTACGAGGCAGCCGGATCAAAGGGAGGTTCAGTCGCCGTCGGTGTTCGCGTTGGAGTCTCGCTTGGCTCCGGTGTATCGCTGGGCGTGAGCGTTTCGGACGGCTCCAGGGTGTCCGTTGGGATTCCGGTTTCCGTCGGCAGCGCGGTTTCCGTAGGCGGTATTTCGGTCGCCGTGGGCTGTGCAACCGTGAGCGGCATTACGCAGCTGCTCAATGCGAGGCTGAGCGCTATTAATCCATAGACTATCGTTTTCATATCGGCCACACCTCTTTGTTGGTCGAATTAACTACTATAGCATCGCGCCTGTTTTTCTGCCTTGAGTTTAAGGCGTAAGACTGGTTATTTTGATTAAACAATGAGGAATCAAGGAAACCTCTTGCCCGCCACTGCAGGCGCTGGTATGCTGACGAGAAATGTACATCTCGATCGAGGGCGTTATCGGCGTGGGCAAGACTACTCTCGCCCGTTTGCTGCAAGAACGATTCCAGGCGGAAATATTGTTGGAGGTGTTCGAGGAAAACCCGTTCCTTACAAAGTTCTATGAAGACCGCGCCCGTTACGCATTCCAGACGCAAATCTTCTTCCTGCTCAGCCGCTACCACCAGCAAAACCGCGCCGTCCCGGAGATCCTCCAGACTGGAAAGAATCTGATCACTGATTACACATTCGCCAAGGATGCGCTCTTTGCGCGCATCAATTTACAAGGGGACGAACTCGAAATGTACTATAACGTGCACGATGCGTTGGCGGAAAAGATCCCGCTGCCGGATCTCGTTGTCTACCTGGCGGCGGATACCCGCGTGCTGATGCAGCGCATCGCCCAGCGCGATCGTCCTTACGAACGCTCAATGGAGCAGAGCTACATCGCCACCCTGAATGAGGCCTACGAAGATTTTTTCGATAACTATTTTCAGGGCGTGCCGGTGCTCAGGATTGAGACTAATGAGCTGAATATTGTGAGCGATCCTGGAGCGCTTGATTTTGTGCAAAAGCAGGTCCGCGCGCGATTGGCCGCTGCACCTAAACAGGAAAAGCTTCCGCTTGAACTTTCCGGCGATTAATTATCATATCGACTGTCGTCGATTTGACTTTTGAGCCTTTCTGTTTCACTTTCACCCCCCTGATTTCGCCGCCTTCTGATTGCCGAATTTCTTGCTCAGTTCCTGAGCGTAGATGATGGCCCGTTAGGGGCCTGGACTTTTGGGAGTGCGGATGTTTCACGTGAAACTTTATTGCGAGGAGGGCCTGGGCTCGACGAAACAAACTGCGGCCCGGCTGGCGCCTTCCACAATAGGTAGCCAGCCAGCAGCGCCCATGGCAGCCCAGCGAGCAGCCCTACAGCAAGCGGCCCGATCAGTGGATTGGCGGCCGCATCCGGGTTTGCAAAAAGGATGCCGGTGCCAGCGATGCTATTGGTGGCGGCATGGGCGATCACGGCCGGCCAAACGGAACCGCCTTTCAACGTGAGCCAGCCAAAGATGGTGCCAGCCGCCAGCGTGAACCACGTCATCGCCCAGGAATCCAGTCCAGGGCGCGCCGGGGTAATCGAGCCCGTAGTTGTGCCCCATGGCGATCACCGGCCAATGCCACACTCCCCAAATCACGCCCATCACCAACATGGCTTTTCGAAAACCCAGGACCATCAGTTTCGGCTGCAAGTAAGCTCGCCAGCCGAACTCTTCGCCGAATGTAAACAACCCGTTCACCAAGGGGCTGAGCAGGATTGCCTGGCCGACTTGGATCAGGATCAAAGTCCATGGGCTGAACGGAAGCGCATCGCCGGATTGTGCGCCCATTGCCTCCAGTTGCGCACGCACGAAGGTCAGTTCAGTGTCGAAGTGGCTTGGGAAAACTTCAAAGTAAAGGATGACCCCGAGAAAGGTGAGCACTGCCGGCAAAACCCAGGCGACGATCCAATGCACGCGTCCGGTTTGAAAATTTGGGCGCAAGCCGGTGTCCTTCCACCCTTCTTTCGTGATCACGCGCGTGAGCACATTGGCCGCCGCGGGTGCGAACATGTAACCCAGCGCGATGAGCGCCAGCGCAAGCGTGATTCCTGTGCCCGGGAATAGCTCCGGGCTTTCAGTCAAGCCGCCCGTGAGATAGACAGCTAATCCAAATGCCCAGGCGATGCCGAAGGCGAATCCAAGGAAAATGGTGATGCGGCGGCGGTCCAGGTTGGTTTTCATCTCATTGTTTCACGTGAAACATAAGTTGGTGAGCAGGCTGTCGAAGCAGCCTGCATCAACGTCAGTTCTTGCCGGCGGTGCCGTCTCCATTCTTTGCCAAGGCTACCATGCCGCTCAAGCCGCCGAGGTTCATTGTGTCCACCGCGCTGCTCGGAACGATCACCATGGCGCCTTTCTCCTTGAGACCCTCGAACAGCATGTTCATTGCGCGCAGGTGCAGCGCTGTCGGGTTCTCTTTGTACGCCAGCGAGGCCTCGGCGAACGAATCCGCGATTTGCTTTTCGGATTCGCCCAGGATCACGCGCGCTTGGCGCTCGCGTTCGGCTTGCGCCTGGCGAGACATGGCATCCTCTAGGTCCTGCGGGATAACGATGTCGCGGATTTCCACGGATTGCACGGTCACGCCCCATGGCGTGGTGCGCTCGTCGATAATCTTCTGCAAGTCCTTATCCATCCTGGCGCGGCCGATCAGGATGTCGGCCAGATCGCGGGCCCCAATCACTTCGCGCAGCGCCGTCTGCGCTGCCCAACTGATGGCCGAGCGATAATCCTCCACCTCCAACGCGGCCTTCTCCGCATCCCAAACGAGCCAGAAGAGTACAGCGTCAACGTCGACTGGAACCGTGTCCTTGGTCAAGGTCTTCTCTGCGCGAAACGGCGACACCATCACACGATGATCGATCCACTGGGCAATGTCCTCTACGACCGGGATGACCCAGAAAATTCCTGGACCCTTAAGTCCGCCAAATTTTCCGAGCCGCAGCACCACGGCCTTTTCCCATTGGTTGGCCACCTTCAATCCAAACAAGACGTAGATGCCGGCTAACACGGTCACCAGCGCGTAAGTGATCACCAACCACTCGGCCGCCCGGAAGGACAGCAGTACGCTGCCGATTGCGCTCGCAACCCAGATCAGTATCGCCGCGGTGAGCGCAATACCGCTGATGCGAATGTCATTTGACAGTCGCTTGTTGAACGAAAACATTTGTGTGCGGTTCATTTCTTTCCTTTCTCCTTTTCCAAGGACTTTATCTCTTCCGTGATCCTCTCGTTGAGTTCCTTATGCGAGAAACCCAGTTTCTCGGCCTCCTCCACAAAGTGCTCCACCAGCGAAGCGAGTTGCTGCCGTTTCAATCGCTTGGCGTCCCGTGCGGATCCTGGACCCAAGATGTAAGTCCCGCGCCCGTGCTGCGTGGAGATGATGCCTTCTTCATCCAGCATGCGATAAGCACGGGCCACAGTGTTGAAGTTCACGCGCAGGTCCGCGGCTAGCTGGCGCACAGTGGGCAGCTGGTCGCTCGCCTTCAACTCACCGCTGGCCACCGCTCGTTTCACCTGTTCGATGATCTGCAGGTAGACCGGGCGACGGGCGGTGAGGTCAACCGCGATACGCATCCCGCTTCTCAAATTGTATCATTGTATCTTTGTATAATTGTATAGCAACAGGGCGATTTGTCAAGAGGTACCGAAAACGTCCCAGCCATCGTTAATGCGCATACCTTATCACCCGGAGGTTTCCCATGGCTTCGCTGGCTGAAAAACGTAAGATCAAAAAAAGAAATACACTCCTGTTCCTGGACGCGCCTGCCGACTACCGGCGAACGCTGGGCAAGCTGCCCTCGGATGTAAAAGTGATCACCAAGGCGTAGCCCGCCGATGTGGTGCAGCTTTTCGTCACCTCGCGGAAAGACCTTGAATATCGCCTTCCCACCGCGCCGCTCAGGTCAATCCCAGCGGCATCCTTTAGGTCGCCTATCCCAAAGGAACCTCAAAGCGCTTCAAGGCGGATATCAATCGCGACAGCATTTACGAATTTGCCAAAACGCTGGGGCTCACCATGAACGCCATGATTTCCATGGATGAGGATTGGTCTGTCTGTCGTTTCGTATGGTGTATTTTCCTTTTTCCAGGCGTGCAATAGCTTGACTATTTATCGTTATAATGCGCGCATGCAGACGAAAGAGCACCTCCACACCGAGATCGAGCACATCGATATCAAGTCGTTCGACCTGCGCCCCCTTATCGAGCAGTACGAGCACATGGCCTTCCAGGCGCGCAACCTTGCCCGGGCCTGTTTCATTTACGACGAGATGCTCAAAGACAAGAATTGCTCCGTCATCCTGTGCCTCGCCGGTTCATTGGTGAGCGCCGGGCTCAAGAAGGTGATTTTCGACTTGGTCGATAACAATATGGTTGATGCTATTGTCTCCACAGGCGCCATCATCGTCGACCAGGATTTCTTCGAGGGCTTTGGCTTCAAGCACTACATAGGCTCTCCCGACGCCGATGACGACGAACTGATGCAGCAGCACATCGATCGCATCTACGACACCTATATCGACGAAGATGAATTGCGCATTTGCGACAATACGGTGAAAGAAATCGCCGACAGCCTACCGGCTCGCCCCTATTCTTCGCGCGAATTCATCTGGCACATGGGCAAATATTTGGCGGAAAACAATAAAGGCGCGGATTCCACCACGCGCCGCGCTTACGAAAAAGGTGTTCCTATCTTTGTACCCGCTTTCTCCGATTCCAGCGCCGGTTTCGGACTCATCGAGCACCAATATCGCAGCAAGAAAGAAACAGTCTCTATTGACTCGGCCAAAGATTTCCTTGAGCTGACCAAAATCAAGATCGAAGCCAAGACCACTGGCCTCTTAATGATCGGCGGCGGTGTGCCGAAGAACTTCGCACAGGACATCACAGTCGCCGCAGAAATACTCGAAGAAGAAGCCGAGATGCACAAATACGCCATTCAGGTAACTGTCGCCGATGAACGCGATGGTGGCCTCTCTGGGTCCACGTTAAAAGAAGCCCACTCCTGGGGCAAAGTGGATACCGGCCGCGAACAGATGGTCTTCGCCGAAGCCACGCTGGCAATGCCCCTGATTGCAGGGTACGCCTACCATCAAGGTAATTGGAAGCAGCGCAGCCCTAAGGATTACAACAAGTTCCTGGCAAACGGTCGTTAACCGCCACCACAACGCCGAGGCCAACCCACGAGGAGAATGCATTGATACCCAACCGTATTTTTTTTTACCAAAGGCGTCGGGGTACACAAAGACCGCCTGGCTTCCTTCGAGGCCGCACTACGTGACGCCAAGACAAGGAAAGCTTTGCTTTCCGCAGTTGCGAGGAGACGTTGCGAAGCAGCGGCGACGAAGCAATCCCAACATGGCTGCCCTAAAGGCCGCGAGGAGTTATAACCGTTGATACCCAACCGTATTTTTTTTACCAAAGGCGTCGGGGTACACAAAGACCGCCTGGCTTCCTTCGAGGCCGCACTACGTGACGCCAAGATCGAGAAATTCAATCTCGTCTACGTTTCCAGTATCTTTCCGCCCGGCTGCAGGAC
>JBOGUK010000089.1:0-12008 GCA_050695915.1 Anaerolineales bacterium | reverse complement strand
CAGGACTCCTTACCGCCTGCTTCCCGGCGAGCTCATACTAGCTGCAAATCCCGATGACATTCCAGCCGTATTTGCAAATGATTCACTTTTTGTAGATGCGGAAGCCGGAAGCGAGGAATGGCATGACGAGGAGGAAATCGTCGCCGTGGAAATCAATGGCCAAGCCAGAGCCTATCCCATTCGGTTGCTCAGCTTGCACGAAATCGTGAACGATACCGTCGGCGGCCAGCCGATCGCGGTAACCTGGTGCCCACTGTGCTACAGCGCGCTGGTATTCAGCCGCGTGGTGGAGGGGCAAGAGTTGACCTTCGGCGTCTCGGGCTACTTATTCAAGAACAATCTGGTCATGTTCGATCATCAGACGAACAGCCTGTGGAGCCAGTTGCTATTTCAAAGCATCAAAGGTGGGTACAACGGACAACCGTTGCAAGTGCTCCATGGAGTGCATACCACTTGGGGCGCCTGGAAAGATCTTTACCCGGAAACTACCGTGCTCTCGGCCCGCCAGATGGGAAGGCGGGATGAAATCTTCGACCCTTACGCACTCTATTACCATAGCGGGGCAACAGGCATTGGAGGCGAAAACCCAGACCCTCGATTGGATGGAAAAACCCTCATTATCGGCCTCACATTCGGCGGAGAAAGCATCGCATATCCATTCGATCTGATTCGCGAGGCTAATGTGATTAATGCCATACTGAGTGAAGCCCCGTTCTTGCTCGTTTATAATCCAGAGTTAAACAGCGTTACAGCCTTTGATCGCGCAACCCAGTCAGGTGTGCTGACTTTTCAACAATCCCCTACGAGTTCAATGTTAATTGACATGGAAACGAGTTCTACTTGGGATCCGCAGTTGGGGCAAGCGATCGACGGGCCTCTTGCCGGCGAACAACTAACACGGCTGACGGCCCCGTTGGCCTTCTGGTTCGCTTGGGCTGATCTTCATCCCGAGACGGTACTGGTTCTGGATCTTCCCTGAGAGTCCCAGCAATGGAACTATCAATTGCCCACTGCTGAGATCATTACCATCGGCACCGAATTGCTGCTCGGTGAGATCGCCGACACAAACACACACTATCTCGCGCGCCAACTACGCGACGCTGGTATTGATCTCTATTGGACCTCAACCGTCGGCGATAACGAAGCGCGCATCGCCGATGCCATCCAGCGCGGCTTGCAGCGCTCGGACGTTGTCATCTGCACCGGCGGGCTGGGCCCCACCGTCGACGATGTGACCCGTGAGGGTATCGCGCGCGCTCTCGGGAGCGAGCTCGAATTCCGCGAGGATGTCTGGCAGCAGATCCAGGCCCGCTTCGCCCGTTTTGGGCGCACGCCGAGCGATAACAATAAACGCCAGGCTTACGCACCCACAGGAGCTCGCTCGATTGAAAACGCGGTGGGTTCTGCGCCCGGGATTCTCGTGGAGCGCGGGAAAGGGATCTTGATCTCGATGCCTGGCGTGCCAGGCGAGATGAAATACATCTTCAAACATGAGGTGCTGCCTTATTTCAAGCAGCGTTTTGGAACGTCCGCGGCCATCGTGAGCCGCGTGCTGCATACTGCCGGCGTACCTGAATCCCAGATCGACGAAAAGATCGCCGATCTCGAAAAACTGGCCAACCCCACAGTGGGCTTGGCAGCGCACGCTGGCGCCGTGGATGTGCGCCTCACGGCCAAAGCAGAAGACCGCGAACAGGCCGATGCGATGCTGGACGACCTGGAGGTTGAGGTGCGCACGCGCCTCGGCAATTGGGTATTCGGCGGCGACGAAATGACGCTGGGACGATCCATCCTTACCCTGCTGGCCGGGCGGGGCAAGACGCTTGCCGTCATCGAGAAGGGCCTCGAGGGAGCCCTGGTGAAAGGACTCGCCGGAGAGGGCGATGCGTTGGTTGGGGAAGAGGTATTGAAAGCAAACCTGAAAACGCCAGTCCTGGTTGACCTGACGGCAAAGTATGCCGCGCAGCTCAAGGCCGATATCCACCTCGGAGCGGAACTGCAAACCCGAGACAACAAGCATGAATTGGAGATTGCTGTGATCGGGCTGGATCGCCCTCATCACTTATCTCTCTCCTACGGAGGACATACCGATCAAGCGCCGTCCTGGGCAGCCAATGTGATATTGAGCACTCTGAGGCGCTTGTTGATCGGCAAATAACCCACCCGAAGAAGGTTGTAAAGTTATTATTGTTATTACAGGCAGCGGGGCGGTCATCATAACTTGACAAGACTGGACACTCCATTTTGAGAAATCTTTGATTGTTAAGGTCCAAACCGGTCCCAAAGCGCATTGGAGATTAAACCGTGGTTTTTATAGATTGGGGGAAATTGCCACGGCTGTAAAGCTATTCGTTTGCCCCGCCACGGCCTTGAACACCTGGAGGAGATAAAGGTAAACTAGGTCAAGGGATAAATTGACGATGCCAAAAAAGGTAGACCTTCTATTTAGAAACGCCCACGTCCTCACCATGGATGAGGATTTCCATCAGTACGAAAAGGGCGCTGTCGCCGTAATCGGCGACAGCGTGGTTGCCGCTGGGGATGAAGGCGAGTTGCGCGAGCAATACGAAGCGAAAGAAGTTTTTGATTGCGGGGGCAAGGTCTTAATTCCAGGCCTGGTAAACGCGCACACCCACGTTCCCATGACGCTGCTGCGCGGGCTAGCAGACGACCTGCGCCTGGACGTTTGGCTGATGGGTTACATCATGCCTGTGGAGCGCGAATTCGTCACGCCCACGTCAGTGCGACTAGGCACCTCGATTGGCTGTGCGGAGTTCATCCGCTCAGGAATCACCAGCTTCGCCGACATGTACTATTTCGAATCGGATGTTGCGCAAGCAACCGCGGACGCCGGGCTGCGCGCGGTGTGCGGGCAGACGATCCTGAAATTCCCCACACCCGACGCGGATTCATATGAAGAGTCGCTTGCCAATACGCGCGAATTCATCGAAAAGTGGCTGAAGCATCCACTCATCGTCCCGGCTGTCTCCCCCCATGCCCCGTACACATGCACGGAAGAGATCCTGCGCGCTACGGCAGCGCTGGCTGCAGAGTTCGATGTTCCCTTGCACACACACCTTTCCGAGACATCCGTAGAAGTGGAGAACGCGCGTAAGGATTGGGGAATGCCTGTAATCCCTTATGTGAAGAAGCAAACCATCTTCGACGCTAAGGTGCTCGCAGCCCATTGCGTTCATGTGGACACAGGAGAAATCAACACCCTCCACCATCATGGGGCAGGCATTGCGCATAACCCATCGTCCAATTTGAAACTGGCGTCGGGAGCCGCTCCAGTGGCGGAAATGCTCAAGGTTGGACTGAATGTGGGTATCGGCACCGATGGTCCGGCGTCCAATAACGATCTCGATATGTTCGAAGAGATGCGGCTGGCCGCCTTCCTTTCCAAATTCCGAACCAACGATCCCACCTCGCTGCCGGCGCAAACTGCGCTGCTGATGGCCACGCGCCTCGGAGCCCAGGCACTGCATATCGGGGATCTCACGGGGTCGCTGGAGCCCGGCAAACGCGCCGACCTCATCCTGATCGACGTCAACGGTTTACATACGTCCCCTCACTTCCGCCGCGATCCGAACGCGACTTATGCTCAGTTGGTTTACGCCACTAAATCCACCGACGTCACAGACGTGATGGTGAATGGCAAATGGCTGATGCGCAACAGACGGTTGACCACAATCAATGAAGAGGAACTACTGGCCGAGGCTGCTGATTACGCTAAAAAGGTTGACAAGTTCCTTATTGCGAGAGAAAGGTCCGTAGTTTCCAAGCTGATCGCCATTGGCGGAACCACACAGGAGGAAAGTTTTGAAGTTCAAGTCAAGGTCAAATTGGATGATCCTGCGCCTATTTTGGACGCGCTTCAAAGTCCGGAAATCAAAGTGATCTACAGCCGCCATTACCGCGAATACGATACGTATTTTGTTTTCAAAGAACCCGGTCAGGGGCAACTGCGCTATCGAGAGGATGAATTCATAACCGAGCGCGGCGAGGTGGACCACGTGCGTTATCGCCTCACGCTGGTTGGCGACCCGCATGAGCGCGAGTTCCCGAGTGACGTGATGCTCTCCCGAAGCCGTTACCTGGCGCCTGCCACACAAAGCCTGCGGTTTTACCGGGAATACTTCCAACCCGATCATGAGATTTTCATCCAGAAGGACCGCCTGCGCTGGCTGGTGCGCTTCAAAGAGACCGAGTTCTATGTCAACCTCGATCGCATGGACAAGCCTGATCTGGGACATTTCCTCGAAGTGAAGAGCCGCACCTGGAGCCTGCGCGACGCTGAGCATAAGTCCAAGCTTGTAGTAGAACTTGCTGAATTCCTGGGCGTTTCCACCAAGGGAACCGAAGCGCGCGAATACGTTCGCATCGTCAAAGATAGCCAATAAGACCCATCGGGTAATACTTTGCGCTGCCCCAGGTGGTAGCTATAATCCAGCCCTAGGTTTCGGCCGAGGAGCTCGCGCTGAGCGAAGAACAGTCCACCCAAAAACTGCACACCAAAGAAGGCGAACACCAGTACTCCCAGCTCAAGAAGGGCGACATCCTTCAGGATCGCTACGAGATCCAGGAGATCGTGGGCATGGGCGGGATGGGCGCGGTGTACCGCGCCCGGGACAAGAACTTCAAAGCCATCCGCCTGGTGGCGATCAAGGAAATGATCAGCCAGGTGACTGATCCGCTGGTGAAGCGCAATATCTTTCAGATCTTCGAACGCGAAGCCAACATCTTAGCCACGCTGCGGCACCCGGCCATCCCGCGCATCTATGACTACTTCATCGTTCAGGATCGCGCCTACTTAGTCCTGGAATTCATTCACGGAAAGAATCTAGAAGAACTTCTGGCGGAAGCCAAAGTTTTCTTTCCCGAGGAGCAGGTGCTCTCCTGGGCAGTCGAACTCTGTGATGTCCTTGAATACCTGCACTCCCATAAACCCGAGCCGATCATCTTCCGCGACATCAAACCCTCCAATATCATGAGCACCCTTCAAAACCATATCACCTTGGTGGATTTCGGCATCGCCAAAGTTTTCGAGTCCGGCCAGCGCAACACGATGGTGGGAACCCAGGGTTACTCACCGCCTGACCAATACCGCGGGGAGGCCACGCCGAAGGTGGATATCTATGCCCTTGGGGCCACTCTGCATCACTTGCTTACATTGCGTGATCCCCAGCTCGAGGCGCCTTTTTCCTTCGGGGAAAGACTGGTCTCCGAGATCAATCCAAACGTCTCCAGGGAATTTGCTTCCGTCGTCGAGCGAGCTCTGGAATATAAGCCAGAGGAACGGTACGGCAACACCTCAGAGATGAAAGAAGCTTTGTTCAATGTCGCCCGTAAGACAGGTACCTTGCTGCACCTCAGCATCCCAGCCGCCCAGGCTACGACGCGCGGCGTCACGATCAAACCCTTATGGGTGGCGGATTGCGAAGATGAGCTGCGCGGTTCCCCCCTGTACCATGAGGGCAGCCTCTATATTGGCTGTTACGACAGGAACCTCTACGCCCTGGACGCGACCGATGGGAAAACCAAGTGGAAATATGCTACCGACGGCGGTATACCAGGAAAACCGGCTGTTTTTGAAAACAATGTATACCTAGGATCGGAAGACAAGCGCCTGCACGTCATCTCCACGCGCTCGGGAAAGGTCGTTTGGACCCACTACACAGATGGGCCTGTTCGTGGTTCCCCTCGCCTCGCCGAGGGGCACGTGTTCATCGGATCGGATGACGGCCACTTGCACGCCGTCAGCCTCTCCAGCGGCAGGCTCTCTTGGAAGGTCGACGTGGGATCGCCCGTGCGCTCCACTCCCTTTGTGGGCAGCGAATACGTGTATTTCGGCTCAGAGGCCGGAGATTTCACATGCCTGAATTTCCGCGGCGACGCAAAATGGCGATACAAGGCCAAGCGCGCCATCACATCATCCCCCATAGTCCAGGAAAACGTGGTGTTCTTCGGATCCATGGACGGAACTGTCTACGCGCTTGACGCAAACTCCGGATGGGTTGTGTGGCGCTTCAGGCTTGGCAAGGGCACCATCTCGTCGCCCTGGGTATCAGAAAGTGTGCTATACATCGGGGCTTCCGATCACATCATTTATTGCATCGATATGCGTTCATCCAAAGAAATGTGGCGCTATACCACTGACCACCAGGTCAATGGGTCTCCCATCGTTCACCGGGGAAGCGTGTATTGCGGATCAGTAGATGGAAATCTGTATTGCCTGGACGCAGCCAGCGGGAGATTGCGCTGGAGATTCCAGACAGACGGCCCCATCACGGGGACGCCGACTGCGCACGAAGACATAATTTTTATCGGTTCAACAGACAAGAGAGTTTACGCGTTCCTCGCCTAACCCCAAATCATGACGAAATACCTTCGCCGCCTCTTCGCAAAAAAAGAACCCGAGACCATCTCGCAGAGCGGCGCCACCACTGCGCCACTGAGCGATTCCCAGTTGTGGGACAGCTACGGCCGCAAATCGAAGGACAATCTCTTTTACCTTGTGGCCGGCAGCGCGCTGGATATGGGGCGTCGGCGTGAAAACAATGAGGATGCCGTGCTGTGTTTCACTGGGTCCTTGAGCACTGGTCCGGAAAGCCAACCATTCGGTCTTTATGCGGTTGCGGATGGGATGGGCGGCCATCGCAGCGGCGAAGTGGCCAGTGAGATTGCATTACGAGCACTGGGAAACTACCTTATCCAAAAGCTGTATGGCCCATTGTTCGGCCCTAATCCGCAGCCTACTAAGGAATCTTTGCGCGAACTGATGGAAGCTGCGGTTCAGGAGGCGAATCGCGCGGTTAAGGGCGCTGCCCCGGGCGGCGGCTGCACGCTGACTGCCGCGCTGGTCGTCGGCAGGCAACTGGTGATTGCTCACCTCGGAGACAGCCGCGCCTATGCCATCTACCGGGACGGACGCATCAAGACGCTAACCCAGGATCATAGCCTGGTGAAGCGGTTGCAGGAGATGGGGCAACTGAGTGCAGAGGAGGCTGCAGTTCATCCTCAGAAATCCGTTCTCTACCGCGCGCTGGGCCAGAGCGATGCTCTTCAGGCAGATATCTTTAACAGCAGCCTGCCGAACCCGGGGTTCCTGCTTTTATGTTCAGACGGACTGTGGGGTTCGGTGGATGAGGAAACCATTCAAAACATCGTGAACAATGCTCCCGGCCCATTCATCGCCTGCCATCAACTGGTGGAAGCCGCTAATCAGGCCGGAGGGCCGGACAATATTTCGGCCGTCCTTGTTCGGATGGTGGGATAAAGCTGGACAATACTTAAAAGCAGTTAAAATACAGCCCCGCGCCTTGGTTGGCGAGATGGGGATGAGAGTTCGAGGTGTGTGGTGATCGTACCTTGTAGCAACTGTGGGAAACAACAGGAATTAGAAAATAAAACCTGCTCCAATTGCGGGGCGGCCTTGGAAGCAACACAAGAAGTGGCTTATAGCAGCGTCGAGGTTGGCGGATTAGTTACCAACAGACTGCGCCCCACGGAGGCATTTGCTTCACTGGACGGGACGGGCAACTTTTTGCACCTGCACATCTTGCGCAGCAGCGAATATATCCCTCTCGGCAGCAAAGGAGAATTCATTATCGGCCGAGTGAGCGAGGGCCAGTCCATTCTGCCTGACGTCGACCTGGAACCGTTCGACGCGTACCAGGCGGGCGTATCCCGGTTGCACGCCCGCATCCGCATCACGGACCAGGGGATGTCGATCACGGACCTGGGTTCGTCTAACGGCACACGCGTGAACAATAAGAAGATCAAGCCCAATCTGGAATATCCCCTTAGCCACAAGGATATTGTTCGATTGGGGCGGCTGAGCGTCGAAGCCGTGGTCCGTGCAGGAGAGTAGCCATGGCACATACGTTACTCATCCATCTTTTGAACGAAGATCCAATGGTTGGGGAGGTCGAGGAACTGCCGGCGCCCGGCGATGTGAGCATCCAGGTGCAAAACCCACGTAAACGGGATGGCAAAGATCTTTCCTACATCCAAAATGATGTGACCACTGTTTTCCTCCCATGGACACGTATTAGTTTCATCGAAGTATTGCCCAGCGGCGCTGAGGATGAGATCATCGGGTTCGTGCGCGAGTAACTCGTTGTGAGTAGTTTGAAGCCCATGGCTGATCCCAGTTTTGCCAATAAACGAATACTGGTGGTGGATGACGAGGAGCGCATTGTGCGCTTCATCCGCCTCAACCTGGAGCAGGACGGCTTCCAGGTGGTTGAAGCGTATAAGGGCAAGCAGGCCATGGAAAAGCTTCGCCAAACCCTGCCAGATTTGATCCTGCTGGACGTGATGCTGCCCGACATAGATGGGTTCGAGGTTCTGCGCTTGATCCGCGAGAATCACGATATTCCCATCATCATGCTCACCGCCAAGACGGAAGAGGACGACCGCGTGCGAGGGCTTGAACTTGGCGCCGACGACTACGTGACGAAACCTTTCAGTCCGCGCGAGCTGGGTAGCCGCGTGCGCGCCGTGCTGCGGCGGACAGAAGGCAAGCGGGACGGTAAGGAGGGCGTCATTGAGGTAGACGACCGGCTAAAGATCGATTTTGATCGCCGCGAAGTTTGGGGGGATGGCAAATTGGTTAAGCTGCGCCCCACGGAATACAGACTGCTCTACCATCTCGTGCAGAACGCCGGATGGGTGGTCACGCACGACCAGATCCTTGCCAAGGTCTGGGGATACGAATACCGCGACGAACCACATTATGTGCGGCTGTATGTGAACTACCTGCGCGAAAAACTCGAGGAGGATCCCGCCAACCCGAAATACATCCTGACCGAGCGCGGCGTGGGTTACCGTTTTGTCGATTACAAGCGCGAAAAGGAACAAGCGCAGTCTAAGAAGTAATACGTCTGCACCTTTTTACGTTGTTCCTATAGAGCGTTAGCGTATTTTTAATACGCCAGGCTTAAGCTGGTAGAGGGTTTAGCCTACTATTTTCTATCCCAAAGGAGGTTTGACAAAATGGCAAATCTTATTCGATGGGACCCCTTCCGTGATCTGATGGATATGCGGAGGGAGTGGGACCGCCTCTTCGACAATTCCTTCCTTGCTCCCATGACCACCAACGGCTGGCACGCGCCGCGCGTGGATATGTACCAAACCGATAATGATATGGTCATCGAGGCCGCCATGCCCGGCATTAAATCCGAGGACGTGGACATTCAGGTGACCGGGGACATGGTCACCATTAAGGCCGAACGCAAGGAAGAGAAAGAGCGCAATGACGCCACATATCACCTGCGCGAGCAACGCTATCAATCCTATGCGCGCAGCCTGATGCTGCCGGTGCCCGTGAAGGCAGACAAGGCGAATGCAGAAGTAAAGGATGGCGTTTTGCACCTCACGCTGCCGAAGGCAGAAGAGGCCAAGGCCAAAACTATCACCATCAAGGCCAAATAATCAGTCCCCCCATAATAAAGAACCCGCTAGGGGCGGGTTCTTTGCTTCTTATGCGCCGGTCTTCGTCCGCGCTTCCATCTCCTGACAGAGTACGTACAAATAATGCCAATTGTAGATTCCGTATTTGTGCCCATCTTCCCATTCAATGTTGATCGCATAGTTACCTACCGCTTCCAAGTTTTTGAGCTTCGTGGATGTCGTCGGCATCAGCGGAATAATGAGCATATTCGAGTCGGGTTCCGGGCGCATATTTTCGTGTCCGCCGCGGCACTGGGCGCAAGGGCAGGCATTGCGCAGCAGGTCGAATGGGTAAGCGCAGGTACGCCCGTCGTTCCATTCGATGAAGAGACACGATTGCTTACGGTTAGCAGTGATACCCTTAGGGATAATTTCAGGCATATTAAGGATTTGCAACCACGGCCAAGTAGTTCGCCGCCGCCCAACCCGCGCGATTCTCGTCCACGGGGGTCACAAGATACCACCAGGAGAAGCCATCTACTTCCCTGGGTCCATCTCTGATCTCGAAGACCTCGGAATCATATCCGAGGAATTGGATCGTTGAGGACAACCCTGGGCCACTGCGAATGTTCAATCCGGTGCCCTCGGTGCCCACAATCTGCACGTAACTGCCAATCCCCATTTCCCCGGAGGCAAGCGGTTCAAACGTAGCTGTGGCCGTTGACGTTGGAATTAATGTAGGCGTTGCCGGCACGGGCGTATTCGTGGGCCCCTGAATCCAGGTGAGCCCTTCACCCGGCGACTCAACAGTCTGGGCCGGAAGATACCAGTAAAGTGCAAACGCCGTTCCAAGAGTCAAAACAAACCCCAGTGCGATTGCGGAAATGACCACGCCGCGCGTGGCATAGCGGCGCAAGTTGGCAAGTTTCACGGCGCATAGGATACCTTGAAAAGCAAGGCCTGTCCTGAGCGAAGTCGAAGGGATGAAGGACGAAAAGGAAAATTGAAGACAGGCAGGGCTACAGACCTGCTACGGTAAAATCGCACACGTGACTGAAGCTACTGGCCAGAAATTACTGCTCAACAATCGTTATCAGCTTGAAGGTTTTGTCGAAAAAGGCGGCATGGCCATGGTATACCGCGGCCGCGACCTGATGCTCGAGCGCGACGTGGCCATCAAAGTGCTGCGTGAAGATTACTCGCGCGACCCCGCCTTCCGCGAACGCTTCCGCCAGGAGGCGAAGGCTGCGGCCAACCTCTCGCATACCAACATCGTCACCGTACATGATTTCGGTTACGACGAAGATCACCTCTTCATCGTGATGGAATACATCCCCGGCACCGACTTGCACAGCCTGATCAAGAAAAAGGGGCGCTATAAGTTGGAGGAAGGCATTCCGTTGATCGTGCAGGCTTGCAAAGGCGTGGGATATGCGCACCGCGCCGGCCTGGTGCACTGCGATATCAAGCCTCATAACTTCCTGGTAACGCCGGATAAACGCCTGAAAGTGACCGATTTCGGCATCGCCCGCGCCCTAGCTTCCATCCATCCAAGCGAGGAACAAGATGTGGTGTGGGGTTCGCCGCAATACTTTTCTCCCGAGCAGGCGGCGGGCAACGCCCCATCGCCCGCTTCTGACGTCTACGGCATCGGTGTCATCATGTACCAGATGTTCACGGGGCAGCTACCCTTCACGGCAAAAACCGCTGATGAATTAGCGAAACAACATCGCTTTCTCGACCCTGGACCTCCGATAGAGATTAATCCTGCCATCCCCCCGGCGCTCAACGAAATTATGCTCAAGGTTCTTTCCAAAGAACCCTCCGCCCGCTACCGCACTGCGGACCAGCTGGGGCGCGTGCTGCTCACCTTCGCCGCCCCCGAAGACGTCGCTGCTATTGAAGCGTTCACTCCAGAGCCTGAAGAAGTTGAGCGCAAGGACGGGCGCAAGCCGCGCAGAACGGACTTGGGCCAGACCGCTCAGGACGCCGAATATACGGATTGGGTTGCGGTTGGTTTGGGTCTGCTGGCCGCGCTGCTTGTGGGTGGGCTGCTGCCCTTCTGGATGTGGGTCTACCTGGTATTTAATCCACCGATTCGATAAGTTTAGAAGGCACAGCCTTCCTTGGTTATAATCGGCTGATGGCTCCAAAGCCATTGATCGCCCCATCCATCCTAAGCGCAGATTTTTCACGCCTGGCGGAGCAAATCGCAGAAGCTGAACTGCACGGCGCTGACTGGATTCATATCGATGTGATGGACGGGCATTTCGTCCCCCCGATCACGATGGGCCAGATGGTTACGGAAACCTGCCGGAAGATCACCGAGTTGCCGCTGGACGTGCACTTAATGGTGAACGAGCCGGACAAAATGCTGAAGTCCTTCGCCGATGCCGGCGCAGATCACATTCACGTGCATGTTGAGGCGAGCCCGGACATCAATGAGAGTCTGGGTGCAATCCGCTCGCTGGGGTGCAAGGCAGGAGTTGCCATTAATCCAGAAACTCCAGCGAGGACCATCCGTCTCGCACTGGACCACGCAGATCTGATACTGGTGATGAGTGTGCATCCGGGCTATGCGGGACAGGAGTTCATTCACGAGGTGCTCCCCA
>JBOGUK010000088.1:0-7397 GCA_050695915.1 Anaerolineales bacterium | reverse complement strand
TTACAGTATTGCGACGGTTCGGCGCCCGATATCTCGCAGATCACTTTTTCTACGATCCCGGGCGGCCTTACAAAGGGAGACGGATTGCCGCCAACAAGGTAGAAAATAGCCTGCTGCATAAATTCGGCCCAGATCGGAGCGGCGCCTGTGAGCCCACTGGTGCCTTGCATCTCCGTATTGTCCGGGTTGCCGACCCAGACGCCAACCGCCAGGTCCGGCGTGTACCCGAGCGTCCAGTTATCGCGGAAATCGTCCGTGGTGCCGGTTTTCGCTGAAACGGTGAACGGCAGATTGAGGACCGAGTTCGAACCGAACATAGGCGCGCGGGCCTGGTTATCGGAAAGGATCGATGAAATTAAATATGCCTGCTCGGCGCGAATGACTTGTTCCGTTGAGGTTTCGGGCGTCTCATAAATCACGCTCCCGTTATGGTCAACAATGCGCGTGATGGCGGTGGGTACCACGCGCCGCCCCTGGTTGGCGAAGATGGCATAGGCATTGGCCAGATCGAGCAACTTTACCTCTCCGCCGCCCAGCGTCAAAGCCAAACCGTACTGGTCGCTCTGCAGGTCGGTGATGCCCATACGGTGAGCAAATGCAACCAACCCTTCTTCCTGCGGCGTTTCGGGGTTGTCGTATACGCCAACGAAGTTCAATGTTTTAACCGCTGGCACGTTGAATGAATTGGCCAACGCGGTCCGCGCAGTAACGGGTCCATGAAATCGGTTGTCGTAATTTTTGGGAATGTAAGGCGCACGGGGATCATCCGGATTTCCCGAGGGTGGAAATTCGGATTCCACGTCCCAGATCAATGTGGACGGAGTCCATCCCATTTCGAAGGCCAATGCGTAAGTTAACGGTTTGATCGAAGACCCGGGTTGGCGTGGCGAAACGGACATGTTGATTTGCCCATCGATCTCTTTATTATAGAAATCCGCTGAGCCCACCATGGCAAGGATGGCGCCATCCGACGGGCGGATTGCAACCAGCGCGCCGGAACCCACGTGGCGATCGGTAAGCCCGGCAATATGTTCACTCAGGATTTCCTGCGCCATGTCCTGCAAGCCGGGATCCAACGTGGTGTAAACGGTGAAACCGGAGCGATAGATCGTCTGCGCATCATATTGCTCTTCCAGCAACGAACGAATGTAATGCACCCAATGTGGATAGCGGATCTGCACATCCGGGCTGTTGAATTCGTATTCCATGGTTTCCAAGGCCGCGGCAGCCGCTTCTTCCAAGGATACGCAAACTCTCTGCGGGCTGTTGCTCACGTAGATACAGCCCTCTTGCGTGCTTTCGATCACCATCAAACGCAGCACATCCTCCTGGCGACCAAGTGCAGCCTCGCGATTCGTATAGATGTCATAAACGGATGGCGCCTGGGGCAGCCCCGCCAGGAACGAAGCCTGTGAACGCGTCAACGCGCCGGCCGTGGTTCCAAAATAGGTTTCGGCCGCGGCTTCGACTCCATAGGCCAGGTTGCCGAAATAGATCTCGTTCAAGTAGAGCTCGAGAATTTCGTCCTTCGTATAGCGACGGGTGATCTCGTTCGCCAGGATGGCTTCGCGCACTTTGCGCATGTAGCTCTGTTGGCTGGCTTCCTCCGGGCTGAAGAGCAAGGCGCGCGCCAGCTGCTGCGTGATGGTGGACGCGCCCGAAACCACTTCGCCGCTCGAATAGTTTTGCGTAAACGCTCTCACGATTGCCGCGGGATTGAAACCGGGATGGTTGTAAAACTCCTTGTCTTCGGTCGCCAGCGTGGCCGCCAACATAGAAGGAGAGATGTCCTGCAGGCGCACGTAAGTGCGACGGCCTGCTGTTGGATCCAGGATTTCATACAGCAGGTTTCCGTCTGCGTCGAGAATGCGGGTGGTCTCGAATTGTGACGCGCGGTTGCGCAAATCATCAACACTGGGGAGCGACGATGCGATCACTGCATACTGAAAAAGGGCGAAGGTGGTTCCCGCTACGGCCAGCAGAACGAACGCAAATCCGCCCAATACAAGTACCCGCGGCAGGCAGCCCAGCCCGGCAACACGCTCTCGCAGCGAATCCAGGCGACCAAGCCAACCCTTCCTTGATTTACCCCTTGGCAATCTTCCCCGCCGAGTAGTACCACCGGTAGAGAAAGCGGCCCGGCTCACCTGGGTCGCGCCTGGATCGGTCTCGGTCACGCGGCGCGGCAGCGGCATCCCGGATTCATCCAGGCTGGGAGGGGCTTTCGGAGGTGTATTGCCGAGCGGTGGCGGGCTGGGTGTCCAGTCCCCTTCGATGGCGCCGGGCAGCACGGTGGCAGCTTCATCTGCCGATATCTTCACGGGCTTGCTGGGCTGCGTATCCCCGAGGTTCGATTTTTGCGTCTTGTTTTCGTCGGTATCGGCCAGGCGGCGGAATCGTTTACTGGGGCCTTCGGCCGGAGTTTGCGGTGAAGGTTTTTTTTTGTCAACCATCGATTAATAGAAAAATTACCGGGGTCGTCCTGCGATCAGCGCCGTCCAGGTTCCCTTCATCAGGCTTTCGCCGTTCTGGTTCTTCACGTCCAGGGCGATCAAAATAGAGCCTCCCCCAATGCGCGGCAATGCCTTCGTTTCCTTTACTTCGGTTTCCACATGGATGGTGTCCCCGATGTAAATCGGTTTGCTGAACTTCCACTCATTTATTTCACGAAAGGCCATAATGGTACCTTCCATAAAGCCTGTCTGCACAACCAATCCCGAGGCGATCGAAAGGCCTAGGATACCGTGGGCGACGCGTGCGCCGAAAGGCGTGGATTTGCTGTATTCCGCATCGACGTGGATCTGATTGAAATCGCCGGAAAGTCCCGAAAACAGGACGATATCCGCTTCGGTGACCGTGCGCCCGGCGGAAACGATGCGCTGCCCCACCTCAAATTCATCGAAATACATGCCGCGACGCGCGCCGGGTTCAGGGCTCATTCTTCCTCCGAGTTAGCTCGCGCGATTTTAGCATAGGGTCATTTTCTCCTTTGCTATACAATCGCACCATTAAACGTGAATAAATTAAAAAGAGTTCCAGGCCCTTCCCGCCTTACAGGAACACTCCTTCTTTTCTTAGTGTCAGCATGCAATTATCCAGTGCAACCTGCGCCCCCCGACACAACCCAGATCGCTGCGGTGATCATCCAGACTCTTACCGCGGAGGCGGCGACAGAGACTGCTGCAAGAGTGCAAATACTCCCGCACCCGGTTTTCTTTTTGAGCGCCCGCGGCGGTAACGCTCAAATCTGGCGTTTGGAACAGGACGGGCAAACCCTTACACAAGTCACTCATGAGACCGAGCCAATCAGCGCGTTGGATGTTTCCAGAGTCGATGGTTCCGTCGCCTACATAAGCGCAAATCAACTTGCGATACATTCGGTCGATGGAAGCGAACAACTGTTGGTTGACCAATCAGATGTAAATCCAACGGATAACGATTATGCAGCGAGAGACAGGGTCAGTGACCCGCTTTTTTCCCCTGATGGAAGAGTTCTGGCGTACGGACTAAATGGGATCTGGCTCCTTGACTTGGATAGCGGAGAGGCTAGCCAGCTTCTGGAAAATCGTAACGATCAAGAAAAAGAGCTGTATTTTCCGCTGGCGTGGTCTCCCGATGGTCAGAAGCTGCTGATCAGCATCAGTTCGCAAGAAAGCGTCCTCCTGGGTGTGCTGGTACCAGGCGAGGGACCCGACTTGCTGCGATTTGAGCCGGAAGGGCTGATTTGTTGCCATATCAGCTGGTCAACAGATAGCCAATCCGTTTTGGTCGCCAGTCCATACCTTGGCCTTACTGAGGCCGGATTGTGGCGATATGATGCCTCGACTGGGAAGGGAACTCGCCTTATCGGCGAAAATGAACTCTATGAATTCGTTGGCTGGCCGTTGGAACTTTCCAATGGCGATTTGCAGTTCTTCTATTCAAGTTCGGCAGATATCCCCCAGGGAGAACCCCCACTGTATGCGATGCGCGCAGCCGCGGATGGGATCAGCGGGCGCATCCAAATTCGCGAAGATGCGCTGAATATTTCTGAAGCCTTGTGGGCGGAAGACGGTTCGCTGGCGCTGATCGTGCAGTCCGTTCCCGATGGCGGTGGCTCCGGGCCGCTTGTTTTGGTTCACGGAGATGGGAGGCAATTGCAGGTTTTAGTGGATACCGCGTCTCACCTGCACTGGGCAGGATGGTTTCAGTAATCGATTAGACGCCGGTAGTTGCGGTTGAAATAAACCAGCGGTTCGTTCGATTGGTCATTCGCATGGCTGCATGAAAGAACTTGGCCGACGAACAAAGTGTGGGTGCCGGCCGAATACGCTGCCACAACGCGGCAATCGAAAAAAGCCAACCCCTTCTTCAGAATGGGGTTGCCTGATTCCAGTTGAAAATTGTCCACTCCGGTAAAGCGGTCCGCATCGCCGCGCGCGTCACGCCCGGCGAACCGATCTGAGATTTCGCGATCTTCTCGAGCGAGAATCGTGACAGCAAACTTCTTCGCATTCTTCACTAGATCGTGAGTTCTGGTTACTTTTTCGAGGGAAACTAAAACCAGGGGTGGATTAAGAGAAAGCGATGTAAAGGAATTTGCGGTCATTCCATGGTTTTTCCCCTCATGTTCTACCGAGATAATGACTACACCGGTTGCCCAAAAGCGTAGTGCGTCTCGCAGGTTGTCTGGATCTGGGTTTTGAATTGCGGCTGCGGCGCTGAGAAGATGCATGCGGCTGGATTGTAACAGTGCGTTGCAAAGCTTGTGCCAGCGGCTAAAGGGCTATTGAATCTGCCCGCGGTTAAGGTAACATGACCGAGCGCATGGAACCCATTCAAGAAAATCCGAGAAGAACGCGCCGGGCAAGCATGAATGTGCTTGGCCAATTGGTGATGGTGTTCTCTGCCGGAGCCGTCCTGGCAACGTTGTTCACGGCTTGGACGCCCCTCGGCTTGTTCCCAAGCAACATCGCGGAGCAGCTCGCTGAATTGTTCACAGGTTCAAGCCAGGCACAGAGTTCCGCATTTCCCACTCCCACACCGCGTCCGCGTCCGCGCATCGGCATCGTGGCTGGCCACTGGGGCGGCGTTGACCCGGGAGCGGTTTGCAATGATGGACTCACTGAAGTCGAGGTCAACCTTGAAGTGGCCACTCGGGCAAAGGAAAAGCTGACCGCGGCTGGCTTTGATGTTGACCTCCTGGAGGAGTTCGACGATCGCCTTGAAGGCTATGAGGCTCTGGCGCTCGTTTCAGTTCACGCCGATACGTGCCGGTTCATTGACGAAAACGCCAGCGGTTTCAAAGTGGCTGCCGCGTTAGCGAGTACCAGCCCTGAAAAGGCGAGCCGGCTGGCAGCTTGCTTGCGGAGCCGCTACGGAGAAGAAACCGGACTGCGTTTCCATGCCGGCAGCGTGAGCGATCACATGAGCAGCTATCATGCCTTCGATGAAATCCACGGTGATACCACCGCGGCGATCATCGAGATTGGTTTCCTGAATCTGGACCGCCTGATTCTCGCCCAGCAACCCGACCTGCTTGCAGAGGGGATTGCGCGTGGTGTGCTTTGCTATATCTATAATGAAGACGCTTCTCCGGCGAATGAGTAATCGTGGCTAAATCGGAGACCTGGCAGAACCTCTGCGTGCAGTCCAAAAGTGCGCTTGCCGCGGGCACACGCAGCGAGGCGCGTCGCCTGGCGCTGAGTGCCGCGAAATTGGCCCCCAATCGCGAAGAGCCCTGGCTGCTCCTTGCAGCCATGGCTAAGCCCCGCGGCGCCATCGGTTACCTGGAACGGGCGCTGGAATTGAACCCGCGCAGCCCGCGCGCGCTGAAAGGCATACGTTGGGCCCATCAGCGTTTGCATGCCGCGTCTCCTGCTTCGGACGCTACGCTGGCGATTCCAAGAATGCCGTCGGCGCTAATGTTCGCTGGCGTATTTCTTGTCGCGGCCTTTGCGCTATTCGTCTGGATGCGCCCGCCCGCGGTGGACGACGGCTTTCGTTTCGTCAGTCAGGCAGCCGCGGCCGAGATCAACGCACTCTTCCCGACAAGCACACACACGCCTACTATCACCAATACCCCAACTGAAACAAAGACTCCAACGAATACGCCGACGCCCTCTGCAACTTTCACGCCCACGAACACCAGCACGCTGACCGCTACGCCTACGAGCATTGTGAATCCCCAAGCGATTGAAAAAGAATTTGTGGAACTGCCATCCTCATTGGGACCGAGAGAACGTTGGATCGATATCAACCTCAGTGCGCAAACACTCTCAGCTTATGAGGGAGCGGCCCTCCTCGGCCGATATGTGATCTCGAGCGGACGAGCTGGTTCGCCGACTGTGACAGGGGAATACCGCATCTGGGTCAAGGTGCCCATCCAGGATATGTCCGGACCCGGCTACTACATTCGTGACGTTCCCAACGTCATGTATTTTTACAAGAGCTATGGCATCCATGGAACCTGGTGGCACAACAACTTCGGGACGCCGATGAGCGCCGGTTGCGTGAACATGACCATTGATGATTCTGAGTGGATGTATTCCTGGGCCAGCGTCGGCACCCTTGTGAAGGTGCACTATTAGGTAAGAATTCAGCCGTCACTGAAATCCATATTGAGCATTAGGATTAAAAGCAAGCTGAGTTGAACGATGGCAAACCGGGCGCTCTTTAGCGGATTAGTTGTGGACGAGAATGACCAGCCGGTTACCACAGCGGTGGTTGGTGATGAGGCATTCTACGTTGTGGATGACGCCGGCTTCCAGCGGCATATCTCATCGGAAGATGTGGATCGCCAGGTTTTGGGGAAAATGGGCGAAACCCTGGCCGGACACGAAGAAGAATTAAGCGCCCAGGCGGCCAAGATGCTTGGACAGGATGATCCCTTTACCAGGGCGGCTCTGGAAAAACGTTTTGAGAATTTAGACGAGCAGTTCGACGAAGTGATTAAGGCCGGGTTGCCGGAAACCAGCCGCGCTTATCTCGGAATGGCTGGCTTCAAAGTGCGCATTAATCTTCATGGGGAAGTCCTTGATATCCAGCAACCCGGCCAAATACTTCCTGAGGACGAGTAGTTACGGAAGTCTGATTACGAACCGGTAGGCGAACCGACCGGCGCCGATCGCCGCCAGGATTGGGATAAACGTGTAGGCCGCTTGAATGGCGCCTGCGAGGAGCGCCTGCGGTGGTGGACCGATCCGGAAATATTCGCCGGCATAATTCAGCCCTGCCACAACGCCGACGCCTGCGCCCCAAACGACCCCAGCCACGGTAAGCGCCGCCAACAGCGAAATCATCACATCGGTTGCCGCCGGGCCATGGGATTCTTGTTCTTGCATTTCAACTTCAGACATTACTCCTCCGATTATCGCCATTATAAACATCGCTTCCCTGGAAAACAAACGCCAAAAGGG
>JBOGUK010000087.1:0-5732 GCA_050695915.1 Anaerolineales bacterium | reverse complement strand
CAAGCATGTCGGAGCTAATTTTCGAGAACCTGGGCATGCCTGAACCCGATGTTTTTTTAGGGGCCAGCAATGCAGCCCCTAGTTTGCAGATTGCAGAGGTGATGGCCGCCCTTCACGATGAATTCGTGAAACAGCGGCCTGAGCTTGTACTGGTATTTGGGGATGTCAACTCAACGTTGGCGGGGGCGCTGGTTGCAAACAAGATGAGCTTTCCGCTGGGTCATGTGGAAGCTGGACTGCGAAGCTTTGACCGGAGTATGCCCGAGGAACACAACCGCATCGTTACCGACATGCTGTCCGATTTGCTTTTTACACCATCCGAAGATGGAGACGAAAACTTATCCAGAGAGGGTATTCCAGAGTCGCGGATTCACCGAGTGGGGAACATTATGGTTGACAGCCTGTTGAAGGTGAAGCCCAGAGCAAAGACGCTTGAGGCGTGGAAGAAATTCGACGTGGTGCCGGGAGAATACCTACTGGTCACTTTGCACCGGCCTGCGAATGTGGATGAGCCTGAAGTGTTCGCGGAGATCCTTGGCGCGTTGAAGGAGATTGGGAAAACAATACCTGTCGTCTTCCCGGTACATCCGCGCACTCGAAGAGAAATGGCCAATGCAGGTGTCGAGCAGGATCTCATCCGCGCGCGAGTTCGCTTATCTGAGCCGATAGGTTATCTTGAATTTCTTAATCTCATGATCAATGCGCAGATGGTGCTAACAGATTCTGGAGGTGTTCAGGAAGAAACTACTGTTCTTGGAGTTCCCTGTCTTACGGCGCGCGAGAATACCGAGCGACCAATTACTATCACCCAGGGAACGAACCGTCTCGTAGGGGTGACAAAGGCAAGTATCTTGAGTGGCTTTGAAAAGGCCCGTGTAGAGGAGGGTGCGGTTTCGACCGTACCCAAGTTGTGGGATGGGAAAGCCTCCCAGAGAATCGTAAGCATCCTAAAACAGCTTTAGGTCAGCAAGCAGCGCCTTTTTGGAGGCTGTTACCTCGCACGCGACTCGCGCAGTTGCCTGTTATAATTCAGCCCCTGAATTTTGGCTATGGACACCAGTATAGAAACTTCACGGGAGATGCTTCTTTTGGAGCGCATCGAAGGCGATCCGGATGTCACCCAGGCATCGCTGGCTGCGCTTCTGGGAGTGGCGGTTGGCACCGTCAACTGGCATCTGAAGCGCCTGATCGCGAGGGGATACGTGAAGGTGAAGCGCGCCCAGCGGCGCAAGCTGCGCTATATCATTACGCCTCGCGGCGTGAGTTTGCGGGCGCGGCTGACCGTGCAATATGTGCAGCGCTCAATGAAGCTCTATCGCAAAACACGCAAGCGGGTGAAACACTTATTGAATGAAGCACGTTCGGCCGGTTATCAATCGGTGCGCATCCAGTCAGAAAATGGAAGCGCAGCAGACATTGTGGATATCTGCAGCCTCACATGCCTTGAGCAAGGAATCAAAGTGATTAATGGCGGTGAACCTGCCCCGGTCCTGAAGGTTGTAGGGCAAAAGGTAAATTTGTTCATGGCGGAAACTGATGAAAAGTAGCCCAAACGGCAAAGGATCAAATAAGGAACACGTCATCGTAACCGGCGGCGCGGGGTACATTGGCTCGCTGCTGGTTGGCGAACTGCTGCGAAGCGGCTATCAAGTGACCGTTTTGGACAGCTTGCTGTTTGGCGGAGATTCGTTGATCGGCTACATGTCGCACCCCGATTTTCGCTTCGTGAAAGTAGATATTCTTGAGCCACGTTCCCTTCGGGAATCCGTAAAAGGGGAGAAGGCGCCGGATGCCGTCGTCCACCTGGCAGCGATCGTGGGGTTCCCCGCCTGCCAGGCGGTTGGACGCCAGGTAGCCTGGCGGTACAACGTTGTAGCCACCCAGAATGTGTTTGAGCAGGCCGCCGACCTTGGGGCAACGCGGTTCGTTTTTGGATCGACCTACAGCAATTATGGACAATCGCCAAACGGCAACCTGGTCAACGAGGAATCCCCGCTCAGCCCGCAATCTTTATATGCAGAAACAAAAATCGCAGCCGAGGAATACCTACTCGGACAAAAGACAAACACATGCGCACCTATCGTGTTCAGATTTGCGACCTTATACGGTATATCTCCACGAACCCGGTTTGACTTGATCGTCAACCAATTTGTCCTGGAGGCTTACACCAGGCGTGAATTGCTAATTTACCAACGCGGGTATTCGCGATCTTTCGTGCACGTGCGTGATGTGGTGAAGGGAATTCTGCTTGGATTGGAAGCGCTGGAGAACAAGGTTCGCGGACAAATATTTAATCTGGGCACTGAAGCGGGCAACTATCGGAAGGATCAAATCGTTGAACTGATCTTGAAGCGGCTCCCCGAAATCACGATCCAGTATAAGGACCTGACATTTGGGGGCGACATGCGCGATATAAGCGTATCGTTCGAAAAGATCCGCAGGGAACTAGACTTCGAAACCTCTTATACCGTGGACGACGGAGTAAAGGAAGTCCTTTACGCGGTTCAAAATGGGTTAATCAAGGATCCCCACGATGAGCGCTTCAGAAACGCCCAATTCATTGTCCAATAGGATGGCGATGTCGACCGAAAACTTTTGGAAAAACCAACGCGTCGTGGTCACCGGAGGCTCTGGCTTCCTGGGTGCATTCATTGTGGAGAAACTCACTCAGGCCGGGGCCGAAAATGTGTTCGTGCCACGCAGCCAGGAATACGATTTGGTGCAACCAGACCAGATCGACCGTATGTTGGAGGATAGCCAGCCGGACATCATCATTCATGCGGCCGCACTGGCTGGCGGCATCGGAGCGAACAGCAAGCGGCCCGCTGAATTCTTCTACGACAACCTGATGATGGGTGTCCCCCTAATGCATAAAGCCTGGGAAAGCGGGGTTAAGAAGTTTGTTGCGCTCGGCACCATATGTTCATACCCCAAATTTGCACCCACGCCCTTTCGCGAAGAAACCCTCTGGGATGGTTACCCTGAAGAAACCAATGCGCCCTACGGACTGGCGAAGAAAATGCTCCTGGTTCAAGCGCAGGCTTACCGACAGCAACATGGCTTCAACTCCATCTTCTTGCTGCCAGTCAATTTATATGGGCCGCGCGACAACTTTGACCTGGAGACTTCGCACGTGATCCCAGCACTGATCCGAAAATTCATCGAGGCCAAAGAGCGCGGGGACGATCGCGTCGAGCTGTGGGGAGACGGTTCGCCGACCCGTGAGTTTCTTTATGTTGAAGATGCCGCAGAGGCAGTCGTGCTCGCGGCAGAGCGTTTCGATGGCGCTGAGCCTGTAAATATCGGTTCAGGAGTGGATATCAGCATCAAGGACTTGGCTCAGACGATCGCGGAAATGACCGGATTCGAAGGGCGAATTCAATGGGACACAACGAAGCCTAATGGGCAACCTCGACGTCTGTTGGACGTGGGCCGAGCGCAGGAATATTTCGGATTCCGCGCGGAAACCGACTTCCGTGAGGGGTTGAAGAAGACCATTTACTGGTTCAATGTTCATCGGGAAGTTGCGGTGAAGTAAGTGGCGACCGTAACAACAGTTCGCGGCGAAAAAGAGGCATACAGTGTCCTCATTAAGCCGCAGCGCGGCTTGGCCGGGTTCAGTCTCAGGGAATTGTGGCGCTATCGTGAGCTCATCGGGTTCCTGACCTGGCGCGACATCCTGGTTCGCTACAAACAAACGCTTTTAGGGGGCACATGGGCAATTCTCCAGCCCGTTCTACAAATGCTGATTCTTGACGTTTTGTTTGGCCGGATCGCTGGACTCTCCTCCGGCGGATTTCCACGTCCTGTTTTTACGTTCTCTGCACTTCTGCCATGGAACTTGTTTGCCGCCGCTATTGGCGAAGCGGGGCGCTCGCTGGTTACAAACAGAACCATGATCACAAAAGTTTACTTTCCCAGAATCATTGTTCCCTTGTCAACGATACTCAGCGGGGTTGTCGACTTTGCTGTTGCCTTTCTGGTGCTCATTGGCCTGATGTTTTACTTTAAAGTTGCGCCCAATTCATCTGCTTGGTATCTTCCACTTTATCTTTTGCTGACACTTGTTACTGGTCTTGGAATTGGTCTGTGGCTGTCCGCCCTCAACGTTAATTACCGCGATGTGCGGCATATCATTCCCTTCCTGACGCAGTTTTGGTTTTTTATAACTCCAGTTGCCTACGAGGCAAAGGAAATTTTCGATCGGCTACCAGAAGGATGGCAGTGGCTGTTTGCTTTGAATCCTATGGTAGGCGTGGTGGAAGGCTTTCGCCATGCATTGCTCGGGGCCGAGATCTATTCCAGTGGAACTCTGTGGATTTCTATTCTTTCATCCGTTGCTTTGCTCATAAGTGGCCTTATCTATTTCCGCCGTATGGAGCGCACGTTTGCGGATGTGGTCTGAGGTATGAACGATCACGCAATCAAGGCCGTTGAACTCGGCAAACAGTACAAGCTGGGCAGTTCGGGGAGCCGTTACCAAACCCTTCGTGACGCCATCGCTGGCATGTTCCGTCCGCGGGCATTAGATACAGCGGATCACCAAAAGAATGGACGCGAAAAGATTTGGGCGCTGAAGGACGTCTCTTTTGAAGTCGAGCATGGACGGGTGCTTGGTGTAATAGGTCGAAACGGCGCCGGAAAGAGCACATTATTGAAGATCCTTTCCCGCGTGACCGACCCGACGACTGGGTATGCGGAGATCAATGGAAGGGTCGGGTCCCTCTTGGAGGTGGGTACAGGCTTTCATCCAGAGCTGACTGGGCGAGAGAATATTTACCTTAACGGGGCCGTCTTGGGAATGAAACGCCGGGAGATTTCTGCCAAATTTGATGAAATTGTTGATTTTTCGGGCGTGGCTAAATTTATTGACACACCTGTCAAGCATTATTCCAGCGGTATGTATTTGAGGTTGGCCTTTTCCGTTGCAGCTCATTTGGAACCCGAGATCCTTGTTGTGGACGAAGTGTTGGCTGTGGGGGATGCCGAATTCCAGCGAAAATGCTTAGGCAAGATGGGTGATGTGGCTGCAGCCGGACGCACTGTGCTATTCGTGAGCCATAACATGTCTGCCATTCTTCGACTCACTGAAGAAGCTATCGTATTGGACAAAGGCCAAATGGTGCTGCGCGCGCCCACTCATGAAGCTGTGGATTACTACATGGCATCTGGGCTTTCCCAAACTGGGGAACGGATTTGGCGACCCGAAGAAATCCCGGCGGGGGAGAAGTCTTTCATGCCGATCGCGATTCGCGTAGTCGATTCAAAAGGGAGAGTTGTTGATTCGGTTCTATCAAAAGAAAGAACGGATGTTGAGTTCGAATACGAACTCTCCGAGGATATTTCCGGGTTGCGTGTGGGGTTGTATTTGCAGACGATGCGCGGTGAAGTGGTGCTCACCGCGTTCGATACCGACAATCCGGTCTTGTATGAGAGATACGCCACGCGCCCGCGAGGCCATTACATCAGCCGCGCTTCCATTCCGGCCGATCTCCTAAATGAAGGGCAATACGTGCTGGGTGTAAATGCCAGCTCGTTTCGCGTGAAACGCTATTTTCAAGATGAAAACGCCCTGGCCTTTAATGTCGATGCCACAGGAGCGCCGGGCATGCAATGGCCGGAACCGCGCCAGGGTGTGGTGCGACCTATGCTGAACTGGACCATCGAGAGTCGCGAGAGGGTAAAAGCATGAGCGCCTTACCGGCCGCCAAAGTAAAAGGTGTTCTAGGCCG
>JBOGUK010000086.1:0-9286 GCA_050695915.1 Anaerolineales bacterium | reverse complement strand
GCACGTAGGCCGCGAGGCCGCCGGCGAGGATGAGTCCTGCAAGGCCAACAAGTGCGGCGATGATTACGATTCTGCGGGACATTCTATGAACTCCTTGTTATTAATCTGTCTGTGAATTGCATCACTTTAGCATCGACTGATTAACTTGCGATGAAGAACGCCCAGCGAACTATTGCCTTTACAAATCCTACCAATTCAACACAGGACTACGGTCAGCGGCGATAATGGCCAAAATAGCTAGTCCACCGCTAGCGCGGAGTGACTAAGAAGGGGCTAAGAAAAGCTAAGAAACCATGTTGCCAAACGATGTTGATAGACCACTCGGGTTCGGTGAGAGGCAAGCCTTAGAAAGCCGTTGGATGGCTCAATTGGTCGAACTCGTAGAAAGAAATCGCAGGAAAGGCGAGAGCGATTTTGCAGTTTGCAAACGGCTGGCGCCAAGGCTTTCAGCAGCGGCCGTGGGCAAGGTCGCCTGGTCGCCTAATTACCCTCACCAAGTGTTGCGCGGAAAGATCGAGGCGTCGAACCGGTTTTGGGCTGCCGTTAGAACCCTAAGCGATGCGGGGCGCATGAGTTCGAAGAAACCACAACTCACAGTCTCCTTTGAATCGCGGGAGGAAATGGAATTTGTGCGCAGGTATCTGCCGCCGTGGAAACGGCGGCGCATCCTGCTGAGAGCGATTGGCAGACGACCAGGCGTAAAATAGTCGCAATGGGAAACTTCACAATCGGTAAAGTGGGCCCGGAAAGCCTCACAGATTACCTGGATTACTTTGACAACAGGGCCTTCACCGATAATCCGCGCTGGCAATCGTGCTATTGCCACTTTACATACGCAGATCACGACGCGAAACCCTGGAAGGAACGCACTCTTGAAGAAAACCGCACGTCCGTGATCAAACTCATCGAGAGCGGCCAGATGCGCGGTTACCTAGCGTACTCCGAAGGTGTACCAATCGCCTGGTGCAACGCCTCGGCGCGGAAGAACATTCCGCTGGCGCGGGATAACCAACCGAACTCCGAAGACGACACTATCGGCGCCATCGTTTGCTTCGTCGTGAGTAAACCGTTTCGCGGGAAGGGCATCGCCCGTCAACTGCTGACGAGAGCGTTAGACGATTTCCGC
Organism: Anaerolineales bacterium; assembly: GCA_050695915.1. GTDB lineage: Bacteria > Chloroflexota > Anaerolineae > Anaerolineales > UBA11579 > JAMCZK01. The sequence goes on along the minus strand of JBOGUK010000086.1, from coordinate 8,160 downwards.
AGCGCGGGATTCAAGATCGCCGAGGCTTACCCACGGCGAGATGCAACCAGCGAAGCCGGCAATCACTATGGCCCGTTGAGGCTTTACCTCTCGGCAGGCTTCGCAATCCACCGGGAGGATCAGGACGGCGGGTTGGTCGTAAGGAAAACGCTTCACGGCTTTCTAAACCGCAACCCCGCACCTTATCTGTTCAACTGTGTTTCGCCATCGCGTTGACTGATTCGGTAAGAGAGCAGGATCGGAACGGCCATTATCAGCACAACAAATAGTGCGACCACATTGGTCACGGGCCTGTCGCGCGGGCGTGTGAGCTGGCTGAATATCCAGATTGGCAAAGTGCTTTCCTGGCCCGCAGTAAATGTCGTGACAATGACCTCATCAAACGAGAGCGCAAACGCGAGCATTCCTCCTGCCAGCAAAGCCGTTCCGATCTGTGGAAGGAGCACATAGCGAAATGTTTGCCAGCTGTTAGCTCCGAGATCAGCAGATGCTTCAATAATTGACCACGACATTCGCCTGAACCGGGCAAGAACGTTGTTGTAAACAATCACCAAGCAAAATGTCGCATGGCCGACGACGATGGTAAAGAATGAAAATGGGATTTCATACAATCCCATTGTTGACCTCAATGCGATGCCTGTGACAATGCCAGGCAGGGCAATTGGGAGAACCAAAAGAAAACTTACGGCTTCGCGTCCAAAAAACTGGCTGCGGCTCACCGCAGCCGCTGCAAGCGTGCCTAAAACGATTGCCGCAAACGTGGCGAGCAATGCGACACGCAGGCTTAGCGATAGAGCCTCCCACAGATCGGGGCGAGCGGCCGCCACTGCGAACCACCGAGTGGTAACGCCAGGCAAGGGAAACGTGAAGGTCTGACTGTCCGTGGTAAATGCGTAAATGAAGATTATAAGAACGGGCAGATTGAGAAAAAGGACCGCCCCGAGAGCCAGCGCGAATAGGCCCCTTGGCGACCGCTCATGGTTTGCCAATCTTTTAAAGCGCTTCAAATGCGCCAAGCTTCCTTGCAATGAGCAGGTAGACCGCCATAATCACCATAGGAACGCTGGTCATTGCAGCCGCCAGTGGAATATTGCCCGAAGTACCCTGATGGGAAAAAACGGCCTGGCCAATGAAGAAACTTGAATTACCCATTACCGACGGAACAATGAAATCACCTAATGTAAGGGAGAATGTAAACAATGAGCCCGCAATCATTCCAGGGAAAGCAAGGGGTAATACGACGTGACGGAAAGTCCGCCCTGGCTTGGCGCCAAGATCCCCAGAAGCTTCAAGCAGAGATTTGGGAACTCGCTCAAGAGCGGCTTGGACCGGCAGCACCATATACGGTAGCCAGACGTAGACAAAAACAAGGAAAATCCCAATAGGGGAAATGGAAAGTGATGGACCGCCTAGCCCAGGTAACCCGAGGAGCCAGTTCATGGGCGCATCAAGATGCAATTGCGTAATCAGCCAGCTGATAATTCCTTCCCGTGCAAGGATCAGTTTCCAGGCATAGACTTTTACCAGATAGCTTGACCACAAGGGAAGTGTGACCGAGAGATAAAGTAATGCCTTCACCCGCCGGTTGGCGAACCTAGCCATGTAATAGGCAAGAGGGAAACCGATAATCAACGTAGCCGCTGTGACCACGAAAGCCATCGAGGTCGTGCGCCTCACGATATCGAGATTCGAGGCGGTGAACAGTTGTGCGTATGTGCTCAGCGTAAATTCGCGGACAACCTGCCCGGTGAAATCATCAAGCCGGAAAAAACTTTGCAATAACATGGTAAGCAGCGAGCTTATATAAATGCCGATCATCCAAATCATCGGTGGCCCCAGCAGTAAAGCGAGTACCAAGCGTGGACGCGCGTAGAGAAAGTTAGAGATCGTTTGAATCGCGGACCTTTCCAGCGGTTTAGTTTCTCTCACATTGGATCAGGAGATCGATTTGGTGTGTTCTCTTTCCCAAATCAGATTTACTTTCTCACCCTTTTTTGGCCGAGATCTGTCTCCATGGGTACCCATGTTCTGCTCAGCCACGCTGATCAGGTTCCCAGGCTCGATCTCAACAAGGTAACGCGTGTACATTCCGAGATAAACAACATCCACTACCTTGCCACTGGCCACTAATGAAGAATTTGCGATTTTCTCCAGGTTTTGTAGTATTTGTATCTTTTCAGGACGGACCGAAAATGCGCCATCTTGCCCAATGATCTTTTTAGCGAGCGGTCCGCGGATCAGGTTAGAAAAACCCACGAAGCCGGCGACAAATTCGGAAGCTGGCGACTCATAGATTTCGGAGGGGGAACCAAATTGCTCGATGCGTCCAAGGTTGAACACAGCCAAGCGATCGCTCATAGTCAGGGCTTCTTCCTGATCATGGGTCACATATACAAAGGTGATACCTACCTGCTCCTGTAACGCCTTCAACTCAGCCTGCATTTCCTGGCGCAACTTAAGGTCAAGAGCGCCGAGCGGTTCATCGAGGAGGAGCACACGCGGCTTCAGAATCAAAGCCCGCGCCAGTGCAACGCGTTGGCGCTGCCCGCCGGAGAGTTGGCTGGGCTTCCGCTTTCCAAGTCCGGGAAGCCTAACGAGGTCCAGCATTTTCTCCGCTTCGATCTCCCTCACTTTTCTTGGAGTGTTTCGCACCATCAAGCCGTAGGCCACGTTTTCCAATACGGTCATGTGGGGGAAAAGCGCGTAATCCTGGAAAACCGTATTCACCTGGCGCTCGTACGGAGGGAGTGTTGATACCTCTTGACCATGCAGAAAAATTTGCCCGCTGGTCGGATGGTCAAAACCAGCTACCATCCGCAAACAGGTGGTCTTTCCAGAGCCCGAAGGTCCCAACAGGGTGAAAAACTCACCGTCCGCAATCTCCAGGTTGACGCGATCTACCGCGCGCACGTCGCCAAAGTGGCGACTGACCTCCTGAAATCGGATGGCGGGAATCATGGATCAGTTTTGCGAAATCATGACGTGCTTCGAGATCTGGTAATCCCCCATGGCTTCGGCGGAAAGATCTTTACCAAATCCTGACTGTTTGAACCCCCCGTGGGGAGTCTCCGACGCCAACGGGATGTGGTCGTTAACCCAGACGGTGCCAAATTCCAGCGCAGCAGATACCCGCATGGCTCGCCCCACGTCTCGGGTAAAAACCGAGGCGGCAAGACCATATGAGACATCGTTACCCAGAAGAACGGCTTCGTCTTCTCCTTTGAATTCCTGAACCGTGACCACAGGCCCAAAGACTTCACTCTGAACGATTTCGTCCGTTTGTTTTACATCGCAAATCACGGTTGGAGAGTAGTAGAAACCGGGCTCCATTCCTTTAGGAATCTCCCCACCAGTCAGGATCGTCGCGCCTCGTTTCTTTGCCCGGTCCACGAAACCCACAACCCTGTCCCTCTGTCCAGCCGAGATGAGCGGTCCCACGGTAACGTCACTGTCGAAGGGATCGCCCACTTTGACGGCCTTCATCGATTCCGTCAACGCTTCTTTTATGTCTTTGTAATTCTTCCCTGCGGCATAAACCCGGGTTGCCGCGGTGCAGTCCTGCCCAGTATTAAACGTGGAGGCCAGCGTGACCTTCTGGGCTACGATTGAGACGTCGGCATCGTCGAACACCAAGATGGGGGCCTTTCCACCAAGTTCCAGATGAACGCGCTTAAGAGTGTCCGCAGCGGCTTTCATAATGGATTTGCCCGTATTCGTGGAACCAGTCAGACTGATCATCCGAATGTCGGGGTGTTCGACGAGAGCTTGCCCAGTTGCGTTTCCGCCGCTGACTACGTTGATCACTCCATCAGGGATCCCGGCCTCCCTGGCAAGTTCGGCCAACATCAATGCGGTTAGCGGCGTCGTGGGCGCCGGCTTGAGAACGACGGTGCATCCGGCCGCTAAGGCGGGACACATTTTCCACACCGCCATCATCAGCGGATAATTCCAGGGAGCGATCTGGCCAACGACCCCGACTGGCTCCCGGCGGAAAACGGATGTGAAACCCGGTGCGAATTCTCCGGCGTGCGAGCCGTGCACATCTCTTGCGGCTGCAGCGAAGAACCGAATGTTGTCAATAATGAATGGCATATCGGCCCCTTTGGATACGAATTCAAAAGGTTTGCCGGTATTCAATGATTCCAGTCGTGCGAAATCTTCCAGTTTCTCTTCGACCAGCGCGGCAAGTTTAATCAAGGCGTTTGAGCGAGCCCCAGGCGTGAGTTTAGACCAGCGCCCATCGTAGAATGCTGTGCGCGCTGCATTCACTGCCGCATCGACATCTGCCGGTGTCCCTTCGTATACTGAAGTGATCTTTTCACCGTTAGCCGGATTAATAATATCTGTCCTCTTGCCACCCCGGCTGTCTGCCCATTTGCCATCTATCCAAAGCTTGTAGTCCATGATTACCTCAACTGAAAATCCTCTCCGTGCTTTACGCACGGAGAGGATTCCTTGAAGAGCTATCTACCGCCGATCACCGCGATGTAGTTGGTCACCCATTCATGATAGGGGACGCAGCCATCGCTGCCATCGCTGCAGATTGATGTGGGGGTCTTCCAGAATGAGATCTGGTCGAAGTTGCCCAAGCCATTAACATCACAGCCAGTGTCTCCGAGCAGCTCATTGCCTTCGCAGGCAGAGAGCACCGCCGGGACAGAACCGAACCAGGCCGCCAGGTCGCCCTGCAGTTTCGGATTCAGCGAGTGCTCCATCCACATGTAGGCACAATTTGGATGCGGGGCTCCCACGTGCATCATGGTTGTGTCTGACCACCCAGTGGCGCCTTCAACAGGGATCACACTGGATACAGGAACTTCACTAAACTGAAGGAAATTCACCTGGAACGGCCAGGAGCTACTTGCCGCAACTCCTTCGTTCGTAAAGTCATCCATCTGGATGAAAGCGTCGTGCCAGTAGCGGCCGACGAGGTCGCGCTGCTGGCGCAGCAGATCAAGCGCCGCATTGAACTGTTCGCGTGTCAGAGAGTAGGGATCGTCGATGCCGAGTTCCGGATTATGGTACTTCAGGTAAAGCGCAGCATCTGCGATGTAAATGGCCCCATCGTAGGCCTGTACTCGCCCCACATTCGATTCACCATCGGGCAGGGTCATCTCCTCAAAAACCACGTTCCAGCTGTCTGGAGGGGAATCGGCGAAAACATCCGTGTTGTACATCAACACGTTGGAACCCCATTGATAAGGAGTGCCGTAGTGTCTGCCGTCAACCGTATTCCATGGTGCGTTCTGCAATCGCGGATCCACTGTATCCCAGCTCGGGATCAGGTCCACGTTGATCTCCTGGACCATTCCACCGGAGATCAAGCGATTGCTGGCATCGCCAGAAGCGGTCACCAGGTCGAAGCCTCCCTCGTTCATCAGCGCGACCATCTCGTCAGAAGTAGCCGCCACCTTAACGTTGACCGTACAAGCAGTTTCGGCTTCGAAATCGGTAACCCAGTCATAGGCCGGATCGGTTTCGCCGCGTTCGATATAGCCGGCCCAGGCGATGATGTCGACCTGGCCTTCGCTCTCACCGATAGACTGGAGCGGGCCACCGGTACCCCCAGTTCCCCCAGAACCGGCACCACAGGCAGCCAGCAGTAAGCTAACTGCCGCGAAAATCATAAACACACTCTTAGTATGAACCTTCATAAACTTCTCTCCTCTTGAATATATAAGCCTGGTCTGTATGATAGGTTTTGTCGTTTCTCAGCCTCCTCTCGGCTATGCGGGAAGGTCTTCCAACTCTTTATCAAAAATGGTCGGATCTTTACGCGAATTATTTGGATTAGAAAGCCCGTCCGAACTGAGATCGTGTGCCGAATAACACGGATTTTCGAATTCTAGCATAGGTTGGACTTGCTCCATTCACAGTATTCCCGGTTGTCTAGTCCAGCCGAGGGCACATTTCAATAAATGTCGCTGCCAAAATGTATAATGCCTCCCACTTTACTAGTTGCCTCCAAGAAAATTAGAAAAATGGCCAAGTCAACACCGAACTTCCCTCTGATCTCACCGGTCTGGACTAGATATACAGATATCGTCGTAGATTACGGGAAAGGAAGCTACCTCTATTCAAAAGAGGGCCGGAAGTATTTGGATTTCACCACGGGGATTGGGGTCACCAACACCGGGCATTCCCATCCCAGGGTGGTAAGCGCCATCCAGAAACAAGCAGCCAAACTGATCCACGGCCAAGCAAACATTGTGATGCATCAACCGATGCTGGAACTTGTCGAAGAATTGCATAAGGTGGTCGATCCGAGCATCGATGGATTCTTTTTTAGCAACTCCGGCGCAGAGGCCGTTGAAGGGGCATTGAAATTGGCGAGGATGGCGACGGGCAGACCGAATGTAATTGTTTTTCAGGGAAGCTTTCATGGTCGCACGGTCGGAACCATGTCTCTGACGACTTCCAAGACAATTTACCGCGCTGGTTATCAGCCACTGATGCCCGGCGTATTCGTTGCCCCATTCCCCTACGCCTTCCGCTACGGTTGGGACGACGAGACCGCGAGCCAATGGTGCCTTAAGGAATTAGAGTTTTTGCTTCTGACGCAAACCTCCCCAAAGGAAACCGCCGCAATACTGATCGAACCAGTCTTGGGTGAAGGTGGCTATGTGGTTCCGCCAATATCCTTTTTACAGGGAGTCCAACGAATTGCCAACGAGAACAATATTCTGCTCATTCTTGACGAGATCCAAACTGGCTTTGGACGAACGGCGCGTTGGTTTGCCTATGAGCACTTTGAGGTGCTGCCTGATATCCTGGTGATGGCGAAGGGCTTGGGATCCGGTATGCCCATATCGGGAGTGGGTTCTGGGATGGATCTGATGGAAAAGTGGCAACCCGGCTCGCACGGGGGAACATTTGGAGGAAATGTGATTTCCGCCGCGGCGGCAGTGGCGACGATCCGTGTGATGCGTGAAGAGGGAATGATCGAGAATGCAGGAATTCGCGGCGATCAATTGAAGAGGGGGCTTAGTCATCTTCGGGACGAATTCGAACTGTTCGCAGATCTGCGCGGGTTAGGATTAATGATAGGTTGCGAATTCCGGAACACCGATGGGACCCCGGCGTCTGAACTAACAAAGAAGATTCAAAAAACCTGTATCGAAAACGGGCTGTTGCTATTAACCTGCGGACCCTGGGATAGCACGCTGCGAATGATCCCGCCCTTAAATGTGCAAGAAGCAGAAATCGATGAAGCGCTACAGATATTTAGCGCGGCGCTTGATTCCGTGAGCACCTAGTTTGCGTAACTTCAATTAATCTCGATTGTTGAAAGTGAGGAGTTTCATTTCCGTCATTTCCTCAATTGCGTAGCGTAGGCCCTCGCGGCCGAATCCGGATTGTTTCACGCCACCATAGGGCATATGGTCGATGCGGAAGGTGGGCACGTCGTTAACCATCAATCCCCCGACCTCGATTTCGTCGAAGGCTCGCTGAACAACCTTCATGTTGTTCGTGAAAATGCCAGCCTGCAGACCAAAATCACTCTTGTCCACTGATTTGATGGCATCAGCAGCATCCACATAGGGATAGAGCCCGACAATGGGGCCAAATGCTTCCTGGCAAGATAGGGACAAGCTTTCACTCAGTGATGATAGGACGGTTGGCTCAAAGAGAGTTCCATTCCGCTGGCCCCCCAGAAGAACATGAGCGCCCCCAGATTTTGCCTCATCCACCCAGGACTCCAATCGCTCAGCAGCGCCAACGTCGATCATTGGACCCACATCCGTTTTTTCATCAAGAGGATCGCCAACCACCAGAGCCTTGACGCGAGGAATTAATCCATCCACGAAATCCTCATAAACTGTTTGCGAGACGAACACTCTTTGCACCGAAATGCACGATTGTCCTGCATACGAGAATCCACCCCAGGCGACTCTTTCTGCCGCATACGTCAGATCTGCGTCTTCGTGAACGATGACGCCGGCATTGCCGCCAAGCTCAAGGGTCACGCGCTTCATACCCGCTCGCGCTTTCAAGCCCCAGCCGACTGCCGGGCTGCCCGTAAAGGTAAGCAACTTGATGCGTGGGTCTTCGACCAATGGATTAGCGTCTTTTGTCGCAGAAGGAACAACCGAGAAACCACCCTCCGGCCAGCCCGATTCCAGGATGATCTCGCCCAGTTTTAGCGCGCTCAGAGGCGTT
>JBOGUK010000085.1:0-3218 GCA_050695915.1 Anaerolineales bacterium | reverse complement strand
GGGGTGGACCGCGCAATATGAACAAACGAAGAGGCATCAACAAAGTTTTCCCCACACGCGTGGGGGTGGACCGCACGCCCGCTTCCTCACTGGTCGCCTGGAACTGCGTTTTCCCCACACGCGTGGGGGTGGACCGAGCGTCGCGAAGTGCCCAGGGTCAGGGTGGGTTTGTGATATAATCACCAATATTATTGGTAATAAATCTACAAGAAAATGGCAACGGCTGGTACCCTGCACACACTGTTTGGTTCCGAGGGCAGCGCGGGAGTGTTGGCTTTCCTCACGCGCTCCCGGGAGGGCTATGCTTCCGAAATTGCCCGCTATATGGACGCCAACCTGTATGCGGTGCAAAGGCAACTGTCGAAATTCGAATCCGCGGGCCTTTTAAGCAGCCGTAAGGCCAAGCACGGCCGCGCGCGCATCTATGCGTTTGATCCAAAGCACCCGCTGGTTGGCGAAATTAAAAGTTTGGTCGGGAAGGCGACTTCGCTCGAAGATCGCGCAGCTGGGTCCGCTTCGCCCACCGAGCTGCCCGAAGAGTTGCGCACCTATTTTTGGGACGTCCAGTTTAGAGACCTTTCCTGGCAGGCCGACGGCGCGTTCATCCTCCGCCGGGTGCTGACCGATGGCTCCTGGGAAGCGGTTACCTGGTTACGAAAGACGCTCGGCGATAGCGCGCTGCGAAGGTGGCTGGTTACCCACCGGGGGCGCGGGTTGAGCCCGCGCCAGCTGCGCTTCTGGGCGCTGATTCTGGGTTTGCCAAAGCATCAGATCGACGCATGGATTCGGGCCGTGCAGGCTTCCCCCTGGCAGCGGAGATGAGATTCCATCGCGCCGGCCTGAATGCCAGGCAAATATCGATTCTCCGAAAGGCTGGGGGGCTTTTGCACAAGCGAGGCTTTTACCTGGGCGGCGGAACCGCATTGGCGATCTACTTCGGTCACCGCAAGTCGGTAGATTTGGACTGGTTTATCGGGACTGGAATGGGAGACGCCCTTCAGCTTGCCCAATGGCTGCGCGGCGAAGGGTTGGATTTCATCACGACGCAAACGGCTCCCGGAACGTTGCATGGGACGATCCGGGGTGTGCGGATGTCGTTCCTGGAATTCCGCTACCCCCTCTTGCGCCCGCTGACGAAATGGAAGTCTCTGGAGACTTCCCTGGCTTCCCTGGATGATCTGGCTTGCATGAAACTTTCCGCTATCGCGCAGCGCGGTCAGCGAAAAGATTTCTGCGATATCTATATGCTGGGTACCAAGCATCGTCCACTGGCGGAGTTGCTCAAGCTCTACCAGCGCAAGTTCAACGTGGGTGACATCAGCCCGGTGCTGTATGGGCTTGCGTATTTCGATGATGCAGATGGGGACCCGATGCCGCGTATGCTCGTGAATGTGCAATGGAAAACGATCAAAAGAACTATTCAGGATTGGGTGAAACAGGTGGGAGAAAACTGATCAAAATGGCCTATCCGCCTAAGCAGCAGACGCGCACGTCACTGCAGCAGCTAAAGAAGCTGCGCAAATTATGCCTGGATCTGCCTCAAGCGCATGAGGCGGAGGCCTGGGGTGAGCCTACGTTCAGGATCAAGAACAAAATGTTCACTATGTTCGCCAACCCGGATACCCATCGTGGAGCTGGAAAGACTGGAGTTTGGATTAAGTCCAAACCCGAAGACCGCGACTTACTGATTAAAGAATCACCCGAAAAGTATTTCGTGCCTCCATACATGGGGCCCAGTGGATGGATAGGCGCGTTTTTGGATGAACGAACGGATTGGGAAGAATTGAAGAGTTTATTGCGGGAAGGGTACAGAAAGGTTGCCCGAAGAAAAAGTAACATCCTAACAAATGATTACTGACAGCTGGTCAACTTCTCATTACAAATACTTCACAAACTTGTTGTCTTTATCCACCAAAATAAAACTCGTCTCCACCGGCTTATCGCTGATGTCGAAGGCCATGATGATGATCTCCTCGCCCTGCTTGATGCGGTGCGCCGCGCCGCCGTTCATGATGACCTGCCCGCTGCCGCGCTCACCCACGATCACGTAAGTCTCGAGGCGCTCACCGGTGGTGTTGCTCACCACAAGCACCTTTTCGCCCGGCCAGAAGCCGGCACGCTCTACGAGGTCTTCGTCGATGGTGATGCTGCCTACATACTCGACGTTAGCTTCGGTAACCGTGGCCTTATGGATCTTCGATCTCACTAGTACGCGCATATTTTCCTTTAGAAGCCGTTCATTTTACTTTGAACCTTCAACCCTAAACTGCTTTCCCTTTCTCCTTCATCCCTCATCCTTAATCCTTGCTTATCGCGCATCGCTATAATACTGCCCCGTGAGTCTCCACCAATACATCAAGACGCTCGTTGCGTTCGCGCTCTTACTGGCCTCCCCGGCGTGCTTCGTGCGCATCGAAGCGCCGCCTGAGCTGGCGTCACCTACGCCAACGGAAACCCCCACGGTGACACCCACCATCGTGTGGTTTCCACCCGCGGCAACGTTCACCCCATTCCCAGCGCCCAATGTGAGCCCCACTGTGGACCTGCGCAGCGGCATCGGCGAATTACTGCTTGAGGATGATTTCTCAGACGAAGCGATGTGGAGCACGATTAGGTCCGACAGTGCCAGCGCAGTCGTCTCAGATAATCAAATCGCTTTGACGTTGAAAAAGAACAATAACTATCTGATCACTACACGCTCGGCGCCCATTTTTAGTAACTTTTACGCGGAAATTACTGCCAGGCCATCACTCTGCCGTGGGTCAGATGAGTTCGGGCTGATCGTGCGCGCGGGCGAAAGCACGCACTTCCGCCTGGCCCTGACCTGCGATGGGCGCGCCCGCGTGTACCGCTACGGCGGCAGCCTCACGGCGCAAACCTCCTGGTCGCAGGATCCCGCCATCCCGACGGTGGTACCGAGCACCAGCCGCCTGGGGGTTTGGGCCAGGAATGACCGTATCCATTTCTTCGTCAACGACATTTATCTTTTCACAGTCACCGATTCCCAGTTTTTCACGGGGACGATCGGTGTGTTTGTGCACACCGCGGGGGAGGACGACGTATCCGCCAGTTTTTCCAATCTGCAGGTTTGGCAGGTGGACTAGATTCTCTCTAGCCATCGACCACAAGCTATACCCATAATCCCTAAGCCGTTAGACCTCTTCTTTCAGAACGCCTCTTGACATTCCAGCTACTGGAACGTGTACACTTGGTTCGCC
>JBOGUK010000084.1:0-9711 GCA_050695915.1 Anaerolineales bacterium | reverse complement strand
ATCATGGGCTCCCCAGAATCAAGCACACCTTTTCCGGATATTGGATCTCGCTTTAAGCCTTATCTAGGCTGGCTGGATCATGCTGAGGTTCTTTCCATTCGCTACGAAGACTTGATGCAAAACTCTGGAGACCTTATTGGCGCTGTCTTCGATCATGTCGTCGCTCGCGGCTTCAGTTTCTCCAGGGAACGCAGCGAGGCCGTCCGTGCCCTTACCGACTCCATCCATCCCGAGAATTCACCCACTTTCCGCAAAGGTATGATTGGAGGCTGGAGGGAGCATTTCAACGAGGAACATAAGGCGCTCTTCAAACAACTTTGCGGCGAATTATTGGTTGATCTGGGATACGAGAAGACTCTAAACTGGTAGGCCATGCCTCCAAAAGTTTCCATAGTAATCAGGACTTTTAACGAGGAAGCGCATGTTGGGCAGCTGCTTAATGCCATTGGCCGGCAAAACCTTCGAGACCTCGAAGTCATTATCGTAGACTCAGGATCGACGGATCAGACCCTTTTAATCGTTGGGCGATATCCCGTGAAGGTGATGAAAATCCAACCCAAGGATTTCACGTTCGGCCGTTCTTTGAACATAGGAGTGCGGGCTGCCAGCAGAGAATTTATCGTGTTTGCCAGCGCCCACGTGCTGCCGATGAGCGACGAGTGGCTGGCCAACCTGATTGCCCCGTTTGCGGATGACAGGGTTGCACTTGTTTACGGTAAGCAGCGCGGCGGAGAGGGAGGCCGCTTTTCTGAGTCCGAGCATTTCAAACGCTGGTTCCCTGAAACTTCCGTCACGCATCAGGAAAATTCTTACTGTAATAACGCCAACGCCGCCGTCCGCCGTTCGCTTTGGTTGCAGCATCCTTTTGACGAGGAGCTTACCGGTTTGGAGGACCTGGCTTGGGGGTCGTGGGCGCGTGAGGCAGGGTATGCAATCGCTTACGTGGCTGAGGCCGGCGTTCTCCATTATCACCATGAGACGCCAGCCCAGATCGTGAACCGTCATAGGCGGGAGGCAATTGCGCTCAAACGCATCCTGCCAGGCAGCAGGTTCACGCTTCGCCATTTCGCTAGCGAATTCAGTCGGGCCGTCTCGGCAGACATAAAATCGGCATGGCAGCAAGGGATTCTTGCCAGAGAGTTGATGGGCATTATCGCTTTTAGGTTCTTGCAATACCGGGGAACCTATCTGGGTTATCGAGATCCCTCTTTGCCGAGCCGGGAGCTTGCCCAAACCTTCTACTATCCCCCGGGCTCGCTTGAACCACAACGTGGAGCGTCGAACAAACCCAATTCAGCGAAAGAAGCCTTGCCCCAGTCTAAGTGAGCGAAAAAACAAAGATCGTCGCACTGGTTCCTATGCGGGACCAATCCGAGCGTGTGCCTGGAAAAAACTATCGACCATTGGCCGGCAAGCCCTTATTTCATTACATTATGAACACTTTGGGTAATTGTCCTGAGATCGATGAGATTGTGGTGGACACGGATAGCGCAACGATTCAGGATTCCTTGAGGTCCGACTTCCCTTCGGTGCAACTAATTAAAAGGCCAGATCACCTCGTCGGTGGCGAAGTTCCGATGAATTCCATCCTCCTCTACGACACGGCGCAGGTCGAAGCTGACTATTATGTGCAGACTCATTGCACAAATCCAATGCTTCGTTCTGAGACAGTGAGCCGCGCAATAGTAGCATTTCTGACTTCGAAAGATAAATATGAGTCACTGTTCACTGTCACCGAATTGCAAACAAGACTGTACGACGCCGAGGGTCGCGCTTTGAATCACAACCCCGCCGAGCTGCTACGCACCCAGGATCTGCCGCCTATCTACGAAGAAAATTCATGCTTGTATATCTTTAGCCGAAACTCGCTCCAGACAAACGGGCACCGCATCGGCAAAAACCCCCTCATGTTCACAATCCCGCGAGAAGAAGCGTGGGATATAGATGAGGAAGAAGATTTCCAGATTGCCGACTTTTTGATGCGTCTGCGCCAGCATGAGTTGAACGAATGACCTTGCGCGTTCTGCTTTCGGCTCCGTACATGCTTTCGAACATCGAGCGGTTTCGCCCGGCGTTCGCAAAATACGATATCGATCTTATTGTCCCTGAGGTCGTCGAGCGCCTTGAGGAGGATGAGCTATTGAAGGTTGCCGGTCAGTTTGACGGCGCAATCTGCGGCGACGATCGCTTTACTGCCCGCGTTCTCGAGCGCTGTGCGCCCCGTCTCAAGGTGATCTCGAAATGGGGCACGGGGATCGATTCGATTGATCAGGTTGCCGCGGCGAAACTGGGCATAAACATTCGCAACACTCCCGATGCCTTTACTGATGCCGTCGCGGATTCGGTGATGTCTTACATTCTTTCGTTTGCCCGTCTGACGCCCTGGCTGGACGGCGAATTGAAGCAGGGCAGCTGGTCGAAAATGATTGGCCGCTCGCTTTCCGAATGCACTCTTGGGATCGTCGGTGTAGGTCGAATTGGGAAAGCGGTTGCTATTCGGGCGGCTTCCTTTGGGATGCGGTTACTCGGGAATGACATCATCGAAATGCCGGCCGAATTTCTCAGCACAACCGGCCTTAAGATGGTTCCCTTTGAGGAGCTCCTTACCCAATCGGATTTTGTTAGTTTGAACTGCGATCTAAACCCGACGAGCTACCACATTATCGATTCAAAGTCCTTTGCAAAGATCAAGACCGGAGCGATCCTGGTTAACACGGCACGCGGTCCTCTGGTGGACGAGGTTGCGCTGGTCGAAGCATTGCGAACGGGGAAAATCGCCGGGGCGGGGTTGGATGTCTTTGAGGCAGAACCGTTGCCGGAAGACAGCTCGCTCAGGCAGTTCAAGAACGTACTGCTCTCTCCCCACAATGCCAACTCAAGCCCCTCAGCCTGGGAGCGCGTCCACTGGAACACGATCCACAACCTGCTGGATGGTCTGGGCTTGGATGCCGCCGACCTAAAGATGGAGGACTATCCTCCGCTCGGATAAAATGACCACCGATGGATGAAAAAAATGGCCGGAATGCCCTCATCACCGGCGCTGCCGGTGGCATTGGTGGTGCATGCGTGCGGCAGTTCACAGAATCCGGCTGGCGCGTCTTTGCTCTGGATCAGCGCGAGCCCGAAGTCAAGTTTGCGGACCCCGTAACCTTCTTTAAGGTCGATAATTCCGACGCATCGGATATCGACACCTTTTGCTTTAGTTTCCTACGGGATTTTTCCTCCAGCCTAGACGCCTTAGTGAATAACGCGGCAATTCAGGTTACGAAGCCGCTAACCTCAACCACCCTGGAAGAATGGGAAAAGGTGCACGCCGTGAATCTGCGCGCGCCTTTTCTGTTCACAAAATACTTATACCCGTCTCTGAAGAAAGCTAAGGGATCAGTGGTTAACGTCAGTTCGGTGCACGCGTTTGCAACTTCATCGAATATTGGAGCTTATGCCAGCTCCAAAGGTGGCCTGCTGGCGCTCACCAGGGCCATGGCCAATGAATTTTCGAGAGACGACATTCGTGTCAATGCCCTCCTCCCTGGCGCAACGGACACCCAGATGCTGGTAGATGGGTTGTCACGTGGCGGAGATAAACCTCTCGCAAACAAGGAATCCCTTGCCTCCAAAATTCTGTTAAATCGCCTGGCCTCCCCCGAAGAAATTGCCCGTGCGATTTATTTCCTGGCGGATAGCGAACAGTCTTCTTACATAACGGGACAATCTTTAGTAGTGGATGGTGGTGCACTGGCTCACCTCAGCACTGAATGAATTCATTGCGTCAGTTCGCAAAAAGCTATGCTTCCCCGGAGGTCTGGGATGTGGGCAGGTCCAGCTGGTTTGCGCTAAAGAATCTTGCATCCTGGCCATTTGTTAACCTCCACCCTTGGCGGCAAGAAAGTATCAGGCGCCTGTCAAAGCTTCACAATGTTCATAGTGGTGAGCGCGCCTTTATTTTAGGCAATGGGCCGAGTCTGAATAAGATCGACATCGGGCGTTTGCAAAACGAAAAAACGTTTGGCCTGAACCGCGTCTTCTTAGCGTTCCCTGAATGGGGTTTTTCTACGAGTTATTTTGTCTGCGTGAACGCCCTGGTTATCCAACAATCTGCTGAAGAGATTCAGGCCCTGCAAATGCCCAAATTTCTGTCTTGGCGCTCTAGGAAGTATCTCCGGCTGGATGCGTACACGATTTTTCTTAACAGTACCTACCAAGGGCCCGTGTTTGCAAAGGACGCGCGCAGGCGTTTATGGGAAGGGGCAACAGTTACCTACGTTGCCTTGCAGCTTGCCTTCTTCATGGGTTTTGATCCGGTGATCCTTGTTGGTGTAGATCACAACTTTGAAACAAAAGGCATTCCCAATACGACGGTGGCCTCTAGTGGAGAGGACAAGGATCATTTCGATTCAAGATATTTTGCGGACGGCTTCCGTTGGCAGTTGCCCGACCTCGGGATATCGGAACGCGCATATACGATGGCAGGGAACGAATTTCAGGCCGCGGGGAGGAAGGTGTTGGATGCGACGGTTGGCGGGAAGTTAGAAATATTTCCGAAGGTAGACTTCAATTCCTTGTTTTAACTGACCTTAAATGGGAACCAGAAAAAAGAAACCATCGGCGCTTCCTTCGCGCCTGAGGAAAAATTGGCCCGAGCTTCTATTGGCGCTCTTGACCCTTTCTGCTTTCGGTCTGCGCATGATCGATCTGACCGATCCCCCTCTAGATTTCCATCCCACTCGCCAATACCGGGGGGCTCTGATTGCGCGAAGCATCTACTACACGATGTCCCCGTCTTCAGACCCGGCGATCCAGCGTCACGCTGTTTCGCAACGGAATAACGTCGCCGAGCTCGAGCCGCCTATTCTTGAAAGCATCGTCGCTGCTGGGTATTTTGTCACCGGCGGCGAGCAGCTTTGGATTGCCCGCATCGTCACTTCGTTATTTTGGGTCCTGGCTGCAATCCCTCTGTTTCTGCTGGCGTCAAGGTTCGCCTCGAAAACGGCTGCCCTGATTGCGGTCGGTTACTACCTCTTCCTTAGCTTTGGCGTTCAGGCCAGTAGGTCATTCCAACCGGATCCGCTGATGGTGGCGTTGCTGGTTACAACAGGTTACGCGCTCTATCGTTGGACCGAAGAACAAAACTGGCGCTGGGCGACCTTTTCTGGCATTAGCGCCGCGTTGGCCATCTTAATAAAGGCAATTGCCATGTACTTCTTCTTGGGCATGTTTGCATTCGTGATCGTTGCCACCCTGGGGTTCAAACGCGGCCTTCGGAATCTCCATGCCTGGGCGATTGGTTTGATCGCCTTGCTTCCGAGCGTTGTTTATTACTTTTTTAGTACTGGGGAAAGTTCTGTTAGCTATTTTCAAAATTGGGTTGTCGCCCTTTTACCCCTAGCCTTCAAACCAGAATTCTATATCCGCTGGGTGCTTCTGGTGTCGCAGCTCCTTGGGCCGGTTTCCGTTGTGGCAATGAGTTTTGGGTTAACAATCATGGGAGAGAAGGCGCGGCTTCTCCTTTTGGGAACCTTTGTTGGTTACGTGGTTTATGGCGTTACGCTCCCCCACCAGACAACGACGCATAATTACTACCACCTGATCCTGGTTCCCCTGGCAGCCTTGTCCATTGTCCCGGTGCTCGACGTCGTTATCGAAAGAGTCCGCCAACAAACCAGGTTGTGGCAGTGGATGTTCGGTCTTGCTCTCTTCGGTCTCTTGGTCTTTTCCACTTGGACAGTTCGCTCTGAAATGCTTGGTGTTAACTATGACAACGAGCCCCCCTATTGGGAGCGTGTAGGTCACGCAATACCGGATGACGGGAAAACGATAGGTCTGGTCCAGCACTACGGGCATCTGCTGAACTATTACGGCTGGCGAAGGGTCGACCTCTGGCCGACCACCAGTGAGTTGAATTTGGCTGAGTTGCGTGGAAATTCCATTGAAGATTTTGAAGCCGTTTTTTTGGAGCGAACAAACGGGATGGATTATTTTTTAGTGACAACCTTCAATCAATTGGAAATGCAGCCGCAACTCAAGCAATATCTCGAGACCCACTACGGGGTTTTCAGTCAAGGGGATGGATTTTTGATCTACGATTTGCGCGTGAGGCTGGATTCCTGACTTGCCCCCCCAAAATGAATTGCCGTTAGTTTCAATCGTGACTCCCTCATTTAATCAAGGGGAATATTTGGAGCACACTATTCTTTCTGTGCTTGCTCAGGATTACCCAAACATCGAATACATCATTGTAGATGGCGGTTCAGATGATGGCAGCCTGGAAGTGATCAAAAAATATGCAGATCGCCTCACTTGGTGGGTTTCCGAACCGGATAAGGGTCAGTCGGATGCCATCAACAAAGGCTTGGCCAAAGCGAGGGGCGAAATTGTTGCCTGGTTGAACTCAGATGACGTTTATCGACCTGGGGCAATTAAACGGGCGGTAGAGGTGTTGGCGCAAAACCCTGAAGTAGGTCTCGTCTACAGCAACCTTGATTCGATAGATGAATTCGGCGAAACATTTCACACCATCCGCTACAAACAGTTTGGACTGGAAGATTTGGCGCGCTTTAGGATCATCGGGCAGCCCGCTGTCTTTATGCGTAGCAAGCTCCTCGACCAGGCGGGGCCGCTCGACACTTCGTTTCATCTCCTTTTTGACCATCATCTTTGGCTGCGCATAGCGCAGCATGCACCGATCAAATTTGTACCCTCCGTTTTCGCTGCAGCTCGCCGGCATGGAGCAGCGAAAAACGTTGCCCGCGCTGCAGACTTCGGTGAAGAGGCTTTCAGGATTTTGGATTGGGCCGGGAAAGAACCAGGACTCACTAGGATCATTAAATCCCAGCCAAACAAAGTAAAGGCTGGAGCCCATCGCCTAAGCGCCCGGTATCTTTCGGAAAGCGGCAGGCCACTGGCTGCGTTGCGCGCTTACTTACTGGCTTTTGTCCATTGGCCGCCAGAGGCTTTGCGGCAATGGCGTCGGTTCCTGTTTGTAGTTTTCCAGCTTCTGAGACTCGATTCTCTTATCGCAAAACCTGGCATCAGAACGTTGGCGAAGAGAAATCCAATTTTGGTCACTGGCTTGCATCGCTCCGGAACCAGTTGGGTGGGAAGAATGCTCGGGGCTGGTAGTGATCTGGCATACGTCAGTGAACCGCTGAACGTTCTTCACCGGCCGGGTGTATTCGGCGCCCCGGTTCAGCGCTGGTACACCTATATCTGCGCTGAAAATGAGAACCATTATCTAAACTCCTTCAAAGAAACACTTTCCCTGGATTACCGTTTTTTAGCCGAGCTAAAATCCCTGAGGTCCGTCAAGGATTTTCTGCGAATGGCGCGTGATGCCTTTGCGTTTGCCCTCGGGCGGGTCAGAAATAGCCGGGTATTGCTTAAGGATCCGTTCGCTCTCTTTTCGGTCGAATGGTTTGCTCAACGCCTCGACTGCACGGTTGTGATTGTCTTGCGTCATCCCGCCGCGTTCGTCAGCAGTTTGAAGCGCCTGGGTTGGCGCTTTGATTTCCAGGATTTATTGTCCCAACCGCTACTCATGCGCGATTGGCTGGAGCCCTTTCGTGAACAGATGATGGAAATGAAGCGAAATCAGGATGATGTTTTGGAACCGGCAAGTTTGCTCTGGCGCATGGCGGCTTACTTTGTAAGCGAGCTGCAAAGGCGACACCCGGAATTTCTAGTGCTCCGGCATGAAGACCTGGCTCGCCAGCCCTTGGATCAATTTGATGCAATCTATTCTCGATTGGGATTGAATTTTGATTCGAGGGCTAAGCGTCATATCGATATGGCCACCCGCTCTGGAAATCCAACTGAGGCCTCCTCTCACTCGATATATTCAACCACCCTGGACAGCGCTGCAAATGTCGAGATCTGGAAAAATCGGCTTAGCCCCGGTGAGATTGCGAGAATTCGGGAGATCACGGGGGATGTGGCAAATCATTACTACAGCGATGTGCACTGGCTCTGATGGAAACGCACCCGCTTGTAACCATCGTGACCCCCTCCTACAACCAGGCTGCATACCTTGAAGAGGCTGTGGAATCAGTACTTAATCAGGTATACAACAATATCCAATACATTCTCATCGACGGCGGCTCGACGGACGGAATTGCAAAGATCATAAAAAAATACGCGAGCAGGCTGGATTACTGGGTTTCAGAGAAAGACCGCGGACAGACGGACGCCCTCAACAAGGGCTTCGCGCATACTAAGGGCAAATACTGTGCATGGTTAAACGCCGACGACAGGCTGAAACCGAATGCGGTAGCGGAAGCCGTCGATTATTTGGAGAAAAACTCCGATGTCGGGATGGTCTATGGAGATGCAGATTTCATTGATGTCGAAGGCAACGTAATTGGGCGTTTTGCCGCTCGTCAAACAGATTACGCCAAATTACGGAAAGGCTATGTCCACATTCCCCAGCAGGCCGCCTTCTGGCGGGCCAGCCTCTGGTGGCAGGTCGGGCCGCTGGATCCGGACGTAACCTTCGCCATGGACTATGATCTCTGGGTCCGCTTGGCTAAGGTGAGCAAGCTGAAATATGTTCCAAGACTCTGGGCCGAATTCCGCCTTCACCAGGATTCGAAGACCCTGATAAATGATATGCTCGCCTGGGAAGATATGTTAAAGGTTCACAAGCGCGAAGGAGGTTCGGCTCTTTCCGTGATTGTGGCAAAGTATTGGTTGCGTCGTCTGCTATTTCCACTGATCCGAATCAATCGCCAGCGTATGGCGCGGATGAGTCAGGCGTAATCATGGCAAAAAAAGTGCGCACTCAAACAAAGAGTTCATCGCGCGACGATTCGTTCGCCGCCTTCTTTGACGACTGGCGCCGCTGGCTCACCGGTGCCTTCCTTGGAGCTCTGCTGGCATGGCTCGCGTATCAGGTGGCGCCCCCGCTCTTCCGGGCTACAGCGACCGTCGTAATTGATCACAACCTTGAACAAGCCTGGGTCTATTACCCCGACCGCCAACTGTTTCAGTTCCTTCAGCGCGAAACCGAACGACTTGAGGAATTGGCCTGGTCGGACGCGGTGATGCAGGAAATTGCTGAACCAGGCGGTCTTGAGGTCATTGCACTTCGAAATGGCGTGCTCGAGTTGAGCCACCCGTCGGATGGCGGATGGCATTTCCACGCAATCGATCAAGATCCCGCTGTTGCCGCAGATCTTGCCGGCCGCTGGGCAAACGCCTTCGTCGATGCAGTCAGAAGCTCAGTCTCGGCCTCTCCAGAGCTGGAGCGCGCCCGGATTGCACTTCAGGATGCGCTGGACGAACAGAGTGTTGATGAGTCAAAGGTGGCAGAACTGCTGGAAGAGATCAACTTCTTGGGGGAACACACAAAAGGGATCTCACCCTATGTCGAGTTGGCTGTGAGCCAATCCGCTGATCTGCCTCTGGAGCGCCAGATAAGACTTGCATCCTATTTGTTGGCAGGTTCGCTTATCGGCGCGGTTGCGTTCCCGGCCTATCGTTTGTTCATGGAAAACTCTTGAGTGCCGCTCAGAATCTCAGTTTGAGCGATGCCCGGTTCGAGCGCGTTACCCGCGTCGTTTGGGGTTTGTTGCTATTGACCGTACCTGTAACTACTTTTCGCTTCCTGCCAACCCCGTTCGGCCGATCAGTAGTTGCACCTTTGTCTCTTCTCCCGCTCGCCCTGCTGTTTCCCCTGCTTGCGCTGGACTTCTTGAGGTCAAGGCGATTACCCTTGCC
>JBOGUK010000083.1:0-3187 GCA_050695915.1 Anaerolineales bacterium | reverse complement strand
CACCTGGCCCAACCCGCTGTACAGCGTAAAATCACCATTCCCATGATCGATCATCACAGTGTATCCATATCCGAAGTTGGACCATCCCGAAAAGGTGACAACGCCGGCATCGCTTGCGCGCACAGCTTCCCCGATCCCGGCCAGCAAGTCCACGCCGGGATGAGCACTCCAAAAGCCCTCTCCGACCACCTCACTATTTTCCACCGGCCACGCGTAGACGCCGTCTCCGTCCATTCCAAAGGAAACATTTTGCGGGCAGGCGCCGGTACCGAACTCCTGGGCGTCCACAGTCATGGCGAAGCGGGGCAAGTTTGGCATCAGGCGCCGATTCAGGGCGCGCTGGCCTCCCGGGACCATCAGCCACTGGCCTGCAAAGATTACGGGGTTTTCGGGATCGATTTGATTTCCCGGCCAATCGATGACCTCTTGTATGTCAGCGCCGAAAAATGCCGCGATGGAATCAACCGTATCGACCCCGCCTACCTGGTGGTAGATGCCATCCGTCGGAAGCATGGTGAGCTGCATGCCGGGAAGTAGCCAATCAGGATTGTCAAAAAGCTGATCGTAATTAGCCCATAAAACGGTTTCGGGATTTAATCCAAATCGCGCGGCAAGACTTTCGACCGTGTCGCCTTCGACCACTGTGTAGCTTTCAAAATCATCGGGTTCCGCTGAAGGCGTAGTAGTTAGCTCAAACGACGTGGGGGTTTGAGTTACTTGCTGTTCAACTTGAGCGGTCGGCAGATCAGTCGCATCTGGCTGAGCCCCTACACACGCAAACAAAATAAAAAACAGGCCCGCCGCGATACACGGGCGAGCCTGCTTATTCAGATCATTCATACCGTCAGCCGAGCTTATCCCTCGTCTTTCAGGCTTTCCAGGAATTCCTGGTTGCTATCGGTCTTCGCCATGCGTTGCAGCAACGCTTCCATGGCAGCGCTGGTATCCATGCCGGCGCCGTGAGGCGGCTCGGTGATCATGGTGCTATGCATGCGCCGCATCAACCACACGTGCTGCGTAATGTCGGGGCCGAGCAAGAGTTCCTCACGGCGCGTAGACGAGCGTTCGATGTCGATGGCAGGGAAGATGCGGCGTTCCTGCAACTTGCGCGAGAGATGCAATTCCATGTTGCCGGTGCCTTTGAATTCCTCATAGACAACGTCGTCCATGCGGGAACCCGTGTCTACCAAACAAGTAGCGATAATCGTAAGCGACCCGCCTTCTTCGATGTTACGCGCGGCGCCAAAAAAGCGTTTCGGCGGATAGAGGGCAGACGGATCAATACCGCCCGAGAGGGTGCGCCCTGAGGGCGTAACTACCAGGTTGTAGGCGCGGGCTAATCGGGTGATTGAGTCCATAAGGATGACGACATCGCGGCCGATTTCCACGAGCCGCTTGGCGCGTTCAATCACCATCTCCGCGGCACGGACATGGGAGGTAACCGGCTCGTCAAAGGTGGACGAAATCACTTCAGCGTCCACGGATCGATCCATATCGGTGACTTCTTCCGGGCGCTCACCGATCAGAGCGACCATGAGGTGCACGTCCTTGTAGTTCGTAGAGATGGAATTGGCCATCTCCTTCAGGATCGTGGTCTTACCGGATTTCGGCGGGGAGACGATGAGACCGCGTTGCCCACGGCCGACGGGCGCCACGAGGTTAATCATGCGCATCGCCAGGCCTCGGCGGTCAGTCTCGAGATCGAAGCGCTGTTCCGGGAAAATGGGCGTAAGGCTTTCGAAGCGCGGCCGATTCTTGGCCTGCTCCGGGTCCATTCCATTGACCGATTCGACTTTGACCAGACCATAATGCTTTTCGGATTCGCGCGGCGGGCGGGCTTCGCCGATGATCAAGTCACCGTTGCGCAATCCGTAGCGACGTATTTGCGTCTGCGAGACGTAGACATCGCCTGGGCCGCCCTGGTAGTGCTCGGAACGCAGGAAGCCGACGCCTTCATTCATAATTTCGAGAACGCCGCCGCGCACCTCGCGGCCTTGCTTCACCGCTTCGGCTTGCGAGATATTGATAAGAAGATCTTCCTTCTTCAGGCGATTGGCGCGGTCAACGCCGAGGTCTTTGGCCTGCTTGCGCAAATCGGCCAATGAACTCTTTTCTAACGTTAAGATGTCCATAAGGTGCGTTTCTTTCTTTTGATGGATTTGGTTAAGGTTGAAATGTGCGATTCCTGCTTACCCCAGGCAGGGCCCGTTCAAGCAAACTTCAAGAAACAGGGATGCAAACAATCAGATTTTTCGTCTTGTTCTGGGGAAATTCTCCAGCATTATATGAGAAAACGTGGCAAGTGGCAAGGGTATTATGACGCTAGTGGAGGACGAGCTTTTCGCGGGCTATATAAAGACCGAGGATGGTTTTGGCATCCTCGATTTCACCATTTTCTATTCTAAGGAACGCTTCATCCATGATAAGCGTTTCGATCTCTAGATCCTCATCCTCGTCGGTGCTTAGTTTTTCAGGGCTCAAATCCTGGGCCAAATAAATCCACATTCGCTCCGTGGAATATCCCGGCGCGAGGAAGAATTCGGCGATCTTGGTTAGCTTACCGGGCGCCATGCCGATCTCTTCGCGCAATTCCCGCTGGGCGCAGGCCTCAGGGTCTTCACTGTCGTCCAAGGTACCCGCGGGCAACTCCAGAAGCCTTTTTCCGGTCGAATGGCGGTACTGCCTCACCAGGATAATGTTGCCTTCGTTATCAATAGGGACCATAGCGACAGCGCCGTTATGGACCACGATTTCGTAGATTGTTTTATGACCAGATGGAAGTTGGAGTTCGTCGCGGCGCACGTCGAAGACGCGGGCACGATAAGCAACTTCGCTGCTCAGTTTCTTAAATGTCACAAAGAATGGTTACGGAATATGAAGTTGCTGCCCGCCAGTTGGCTGGTCGTCGACGTCCATCCCGTTCGCATCCGCGATATGCTCAGGCCACACGTCGCCAAAAGCACATGCGATGCTGTATAGAGTGTCGCTGCCGGTGGCCACATAGATTGCGGGATGCGCGCGCAACGCACGTTGACCACCGAATGGCCCCGCATTTGCCGGGATGACCAACTTGGCTCCGATGCTCAGGTTGGCTGCCGATTGGGCAGTCAACCCATTGGCTGCGAGCAGCGCATCCGGGTCGATATCGAAACGGCGGGCCAGACAATAGGGCCACTCGCCTTGATGC
>JBOGUK010000082.1:0-4594 GCA_050695915.1 Anaerolineales bacterium | reverse complement strand
CCTTGTAATAGGCCACAATCTCGTTGCCCATCAACTCGACGACCTCGACGTTGGCATCCACCTTTGACGGGGTTATGTTGGCCGGGACGAAGTCGGGGTTGTGCACGTCTTCGGGGCGGATCCCCAGTGTGACCGGCTTGCCGACGTAAGCTTCGTAAGACTTCATACGATCCTTGGGCACGTCCACATTGAAGGTGCCTGCATCGAGGACCAGCTTGCCATCCGCTTTCGCAAGCTTGCCATCGAAGAAGTTCATGGCTGGTGAACCAATGAAACCGGCCACAAATTTGTTGGCTGGCTTTTCATATAGGTTGTGGGGAGTATCGATCTGTTGCAGCAGACCCTGATTCATTACGGCGATGCGCGAGGCCATGGTCATGGCTTCCACTTGATCGTGGGTTACGTATATAAAGGTGGTGGCCAGTTCCTGATGAAGCTTGCTGATTTCGGCGCGCGTTTGCACGCGCAGTTTGGCATCCAGATTTGAAAGCGGTTCATCGAGCAGGAACACGTTGGGCTCGCGGACGATGGCGCGCCCAACGGCGACGCGCTGGCGCTGCCCGCCGGAAAGCTGGCGCGGCTTGCGTTCAAGCAGGCTTTCGATGCCCAGGATGGCCGCAGCCTTGTCGACGCGGCGTTTGATCTCCTCCTTTGGCATCTTACGGAGACGCAGGCCGAAAGCCATGTTGTCGAACACCGACATGTGCGGATACAGCGCGTAGGATTGGAAAACCATAGCGATGTCTCGGTCTTTCGGCGCCAAATCGTTGACCACCCGTTCGCCGATAAGAATTCGTCCGCTGCTGATGTCTTCCAGCCCCGCCAAAAGGCGAAGAGCGGTCGATTTCCCGCACCCGGACGGGCCAACCAATACAAGGAATTCTTTATCCTCGACGTGAATGTCGAGGTCATTAACGGCGAGTACATCGCCAAACTGCTTTGTTACGTGTTCATACGTTACGCTAGCCATGGGCCTGAACCTCCAGTTCTCAAAAGTATGGTGACTGGATTATAAACGGAACCGGAGAGCAAAATCAGCCTGGAAGTGCCTGTTAGAATTTCGAGCATGTCTGCCGAAGCGACGCTGGACGAGCGCATCAGTCCGGTTCGCCAGCAATATCTGGATATCAAGCGCCAATACCCTCAGGCCATTTTGTTTTTTCGTCTCGGCGACTTTTATGAAACCTTCGACGCCGATGCCGAGCTGGTAGCCCGCGAACTGGATATCGTCCTGACATCTCGCAACGTGGCCAAGGGAACTCGTGTGCCGATGGCTGGTGTCCCTTACCACGCTGCCGAAAACTACCTTTCGCGGCTGATCGAAAAGGGCTATCACGTCGCCATCTGTGAACAGGTGGGCGACGAGCCGATCAAGGGTTTGATGCCGCGTGAAGTGGTGCGCATCGTTACCCCGGGGACGATAGTGGAACCAGGTTTATTGCCTGGCGACGCAAACAATTACCTGGCGGCCGCGGTGATTGAGGACGGCGGTTGCGGGCTGGCTTACGCCGACGTAACCACGGGCGAGTTCGCGGCGACGCAATTGGAAAACGCGGAGGAAATGCGCGCCGAATTGCAAAGGCTTTCCCCGGCAGAAGTATTGATTCCTGAGGATATCGAAATCGGGATGGAGTGGGGACACATTACCCGATGGACACCTTGGCGTTTCGAGGTCGGCAGGGCCAGGGAAAGTCTCCTGTCTCATTTCAATGTGACGACATTGCAACCCTATGGGTTGGTCGGCAAACCATTGGCCACCCAGGCTGCTGGTGCCCTGCTGCAATATGTACAGGAAACGCAACCTTCAACCTTAAACCTCCTAACCGGCCTGCACTCATACGCCCCGCAAGAATTTATGACCCTGGATAGCCAGGCGCGCCGCAACCTTGAATTGACTGAGACCTTGCGTGGCTCAACACAGGGATCCATGCTTGGGATTTTGGATGTCACAGTGACCCCCATGGGAAGGCGACTGATCCATCAATGGGTGAACGCTCCCTTGCTGGATATCAACACAATAAAGCAGAGGCAGGACGGGGTGGCTTTCTTCGTCGAGCAGGGATTGCTGCGCGCGGAATTGCGCGCCGCGCTGAAACACCTGGCCGACCTCGAGCGTTTGGTCAATCGCGTGATGGGCGGAAATGCCCAGCCGCGCGATCTGGTGGCTATCCGGGAGGCGTTGGAAGCGCTCCCGGAAATCACCGCGTTGTTTTCCAACCGCCAATCCCCACTCTCCGGCCTTATGGCCCAGTTGTCCCCAAGTAAGGACGAACTGCGCTTGCTGCAGTCTGCTGTTTCCCAGGACCCGCCGGCAGTGCTCGGACATTTAGGTGTTATCAAAGCAGGCTACTCTGCCGAACTGGATGAGGTGCTCGAATCCACGCGTCAGGCCCGAGATTGGATCGCCAATCTTGAGGCGGTTGAGAGGGACAGAACGGGCATCAAGACTCTCAAGGTCGGTTTTAACAAGGTACACGGGTATTACATCGAAGTAACCAAAGCCAAGGATGGGGCGGTTCCGGCGGAATATATTCGCAGGCAGACTCTTGTCAACGCGGAGCGGTACATCACGCCGGAAATGAAGGATGTGGAATCCCAGGTCCTGAACGCCGAGGAACGCATCCTGGAAATTGAGACGCGTTTGTTCAAAGAGATCTGCTCTGAGCTATCGAAGTCCGCCGCGAGGATGCTGGATACCTCGCGTGCATTGGCTCGTTTGGATGTCCTTTCCTCGCTTGCCGAGGTCGCTGCGCTCAATGGATATACGCGCCCAGAGATCGCGGATACATCCGAACTTGTAATCGAGGATAGCCGCCATCCAGTGGTCGAGCGCCTGCTGCCGGGTCAGGCCCGCTTCGTGCCCAATGATGCGGTCTTCGAGGAGGGTGAGTGCATCCGCCTGATCACTGGGCCGAACATGAGTGGGAAGAGCACGTATCTGCGCCAGGTGGCGCTGATCGTGCTCATGGCGCAGATGGGTAGCTTCGTCCCGGCGAAGAGGGCGCGCATCGGCCTCGTGGACCGTATCTTTACGCGCATTGGCGCGCAAGATGAGATCCACGCCGGGCAATCCACGTTCATGGTGGAAATGGTGGAGACGGCGAGCATCCTGCATCACGCCACTTCGCGCAGCCTGCTGATCCTGGACGAGATCGGGCGCGGTACGAGCACTTACGATGGGCTCTCCATCGCCTGGGCGGTGATCGAATACATCCACAACCATCCCAAACTGCGCGCCCGCACGCTGTTCGCAACGCACTACCACGAACTCACACAACTCGCAGCAACGCTTCCCGGCGTGCGCAACTACAACGTTGCCGTGAGCGAAGCAGACGGGAATGTGGTGTTCCTGCATAAGATCATCTCAGGGGGCGCAGATCGCTCGTATGGCATCCATGTGGGGCAGCTGGCTGGGCTGCCGCGCCCTGTGTTGCAGAGAGCGCAGGAAATCTTGAAGGATCTCGAAGAGAGCTCAAACAGCGCCAGGCAGCCCGAAGGTCAGCCTGCCAAGCAGGCTGCTCTTTTTCCGGAAAGCAGCCCGCTGCTGGACGAACTGAGCGAATTGGATGTCGAAGGAATGTCGCCGATCGAGGCGCTGAATAAGTTGTGGGAGTGGAGGAAGAAATACAAAGGAGGAGGGAGAAAGGAGAGGGGATAAAAAGGTTTTCTCCTTTATTCCCTCTCCTTTCTCCTTGTCCACAGCCCCGTCCATTCCGGCACGCGGTTCCAATTGTTGGCGCGAATTTTGCGGGCAACGGCTTCGCCGAAGAAGAAATCGCATAATTCTGCCGCCTTTTCCAGGGTTCCAAAATCGTAATCAGTTGCAA
Source organism: Anaerolineales bacterium (assembly GCA_050695915.1). Taxonomy (GTDB): domain Bacteria; phylum Chloroflexota; class Anaerolineae; order Anaerolineales; family UBA11579; genus JAMCZK01. The sequence goes on along the minus strand of JBOGUK010000082.1, from coordinate 767 downwards.
TGACTTGCCGACTGAATCCATATTCTTTCTCCAGCCAGCCGTAATACTCTGCTAGGCTTGCGCTCGGCGGGGCCGGTTGCTTGACCGCCGTTCCCATGGTTTCCAGGATGATCAACACGCCGCCGGGTTTGGCGGCGCGCTGCATTTCAGCAAGCGCTCGCCCGGCCTCGGCTTCCCAATCGGCAAACCAACCTGTGAAATGCCCAATGGTCCAGCCCGCGATGGCGATGTCCGCCCAGTTATCCTGAACCGGTACGGAGCGGATGTCAGCCTGAACCAACCCCGATTCTCTATTCTCGAAACCTCGCTTCTGTTCCATGAGCACTGCGTGATGCAAATCGGCCGCCACAATTTCGCACTCCAAACCCTTCAACAACAATGGAATGCGTCCGGTTCCGCTGCCGAGGTCCAGGACGCGCTTGCCGGAAAGCGGCGTGATCGATTGCAATGCGGGAAAGAGGTTGCCGTCGGCATCTTCCGCAGTGATCAGCGCGTGGTAATCGGCCGCGCGCTGGCGATAGATGTTGATGAAATGATCGTCTGCGGGGAGCAAGATCAGCTGGCGACTGCTTCCAAATTGCGTAGAGCGGTAATGTGTTCGGGACGCGTGCCGCAGCAGCCACCAACCAGATGGGCACCTTGCTGGATCCAGTTTTCCGCATATCGTGCATAAGCCGCCGGGCGCGTGGCATCAGTCTCGCCCCAGGTGACATAATCCTCGGTATGTCCAGGATTTGCGTAAACGGCGACAGGCAGCTCAGTGGCGG
>JBOGUK010000081.1:0-5030 GCA_050695915.1 Anaerolineales bacterium | reverse complement strand
GGATTCCACTGAGCACCACTACCAAGATTCGGCTGACGAGGAGGGTAAACGGCTCTTGGCGGAATACACTGACGGACGAAAACAAAATGATAGGCGCCAGCAGCCAGTAGCTCTTCCTTGCTGGTTTTGATCCGGCATCCCGCGCGAGCCTTAACCCGACCGCCAGTACGAGCACGGTGAAAACCGGAACCGAGATCCCCCAAGGCTTTTTCCAAAACAGGAAATCGAAAAACCAGGCTAAAAGCAAGGCAGCAGGGAATAGAAACGACGAGCGCGTGGATTTGGCCACACAACCTCCTATTCAAAAGCGAATTCAACTGGCGTGGGACTGCTATTAACGCAGGAGCGCGCTATCAGAAACTATCCCCGGGCTATCAAAACCTATCCAGCTAGTAGTAATTGATGACGGCCCCTAGGATCATGGTGAGGATCACCAGGAGGGCTATAGCAGCGAAGAGCAGCTGCCCGAAGTTGGTCTTTGTTTTTTTCTTCGCCATTCTTACATTGCCTTCGAATGCTTCGCAAGAGCCCTTTCAATGGCCTGCTGCATTTCATCTATGGTAACCGGTTTGAATACGTATCCATCCGCCCCGATGTGCATGAACTCGTCCACCTCGCTGTCGGCGAACTCACTGGAGAGCATCAGCACGGGCAGATCGTTGTATTGTTGCTGCTTGCGCAAGGTGATCAAGAATTCTTTGCCGCTCACCCTGGGCAACTTGATGTCCAAAAGGATCAGCGCAGGCCGCCGACCGTCCATCAACGCCTGGGTAGCAGCCGCGGCGTCTAGGAAGCATTCGGTTTCGTAATCGATGAGCTTTAGCATCAAGCTTACCGCAGTATTCATTTCCTCATCGTCATCGATCAGCCAAACGCTCTTCATTTTTCGAGATATCCCTTGATACTTTCTGCCAATGCCGGCGTGATTCCTTTGACCTCAGTGATTTGTTCGACGCTCGCCGTGCGCAGAGCCTCCACCGAGCCAAATGTTTTTAGCAACGCCCGGCGGCGCGCCGGGCCGATACCGGGGATCTCGTCCAAGTGCGAGGCTAATCCGCTTTTGATGCGCCGCGAACGATGAGCCGTGATGGCGAAGCGATGCGCCTCATCACGAATACGTTGCAACAAGTAAAGACCCTGTGAGTTCCGCGGCAACAGGATTCCTTTCTCCGTATTCGGTTGGAAAAGCTCCTCGCTTTGTTTTGCAAGAGCTGCCAATGGAACTTTATCCATCAGGCTGTAACCCTCTAACACCTTTATCGCGCGCTGCAACTGTCCTTTCCCCCCATCTACAATGAGCAAATCGGGGAGTTTGGAGAAGGCTTGGTCGGGTTTACTTCCCGGAAGTGAACTGCCTTCCTGTGCAGCCTGCCAGCGCTTGAACCGCCGCGTGAGCACTTCCTCCATGCTGGCAAAGTCATCCGGACCCTGGACTGATTTTATATTAAAACGCCGGTAAAACCTGTTATTTGGGACGCCCCGTTCGAACACGACCATGCTGCCTACCGCCGCCGTGCCCTGCGTGTTAGAAATGTCGTAGCACTCGATCCTTTCGGGCGCCCGAGCGAGCTGCAGTGCGTCCTGGATCTCGGCCAGAGCTTCCATTTGCCGGTGGGTATCAGCCTGCCATTGGGCGCGCAGGGCATTCAGGGTTTCAGCCGCATTCTCGGTGGCCATCTCGATCAAATCGTGTTTCTGGCCGCTGCGCGGGATTTTGATTTCCACCCCGCCGTCACCCCGGCGCTTGCTCAACCACTGCCGGATCACTTGCGCCTCTTCGACCTCGTGCGGCAACAGCAGTTCGGGCGGCACAGTGGCAGCCTGGTCGTAGAACTGTTTGATGAATTCGGCCATTACGTCGGAATCCGGGCTGCCAGCCGTATTCTCCATCATAAAATATTCGCGTCCGATCAATTTGCCGCCGCGGATGAAGAACACCTGCACGCAAGCCTCGCGGTCGGAACGGGCCATGGCGATCACATCGGAGTCGATGTAATCGGGGGAGACCACGCGCTGCCGTTCCACGATATTGGCAATGGCTTCCAGTTGATCGCGGACCGTGGCGGCCTTTTCATAGCGTAACTCTTGCGAGGCCAGCGCCATTTCTTTTTCGAGCCGTTCAACGATGGGGTCGGTGCGCCCGTTGAGAAAATCGCAGAGGTCAGAGATCATCTGGCGATAATCTGTCTGATCGATCTTGCCAATGCATGGGGCGGTGCAGAGTTTGATGTCGTAATAAAGGCAGGCGCGCTCATCCTGGCCCGTGATCACTCGATCGCAGGTGAGATAGGGAAAGATACGGCGCAGTACATCCAGCGTTTTATGCACCGCCCAAACGCTGGTATAGGGGCCAAAGTAGCGTGAGCCGTCATCCACCATTTGCCTGGTAACCGTCACCTTGGGGAATGGGTCGGCCCAGTGCACTTTCACGTACGGATATCGCTTGTCGTCCTTGAGGCGAACGTTGTAGTGGGGTCGGTGCTTTTTGATCAGGTTCATCTCGAGGATAAGCGCCTCGAGTTCGGATTCCGCCACGATCCATTCAATGTCTTCGATGTGATTAACCAGGACCTGGGTCTTAATATCCAGTTGAGAGTTGCTGTGAAAATAGGACCGTACTCGACTGCGCAGATTGATCGCTTTTCCCACGTAGATCACTTTGCCGAATTTATCCTTCATCAGATAACACCCCGTTTTGCTTGGCAGGGTGTCTAGCTGCATTCGGATTTTTTCTGAAAGGTTCATCGCGAAATTATTCTAACCCTCGCCACTGAACGCCGACCTTATCGAAATTATGAGTTGCAAATACTCGCGGTCCGGGCGCGGGTAAGTTCCTGGATTGCCTTTGGGGAAAGAGAGATGTTTAGCCCTCGCTGCCCGCCGGAGAGATAGATCTCATTAAAAAGAAAAGCCGAATCATCCATCACCACTGTAAATCCGCCGCCAATCAGGGCCAGAGGCGAGATTCCTCCCACTTTCAAACCGGTCAACTTTTCCGCCTGCGCCTGGGTGGCCAATTGCATTTTTTTGCTGCCCAGCGCACGGCCAAGCAGTTTCAGATCTACCTGCTTGGGCGCTGGCACCAGCGCCAAAATCGGCTTTCCGCCATCGCCCGGCAGCGCAACAATGGTTTTGAAAACCTGGTTTCTCTCCACTTTGAGAACCCCGGCTGCTTCCACCCCGCCTAGTTTTTCTTCGGGGAGTTCGTGGGCTTTAAAAGGGATGCCCTTCGCAGCCAGCATGCGGGTTACATTGTTCGTAATTGGCATTTCAGTCTGTGGCTCTATAACACAAGCCAGTTCTCTGGGGACTCTTCTCCTATGTGGGAGTCGTCCCGTGCCACAACGTTATCCGGTGCAATGACCTCCTCCACGTCCTCGTCCATGTTGCTGATTAGATCGACTCCGAGCAGCCGCTTTTGCGCCGCAGCCTTCTCTGGTTGCGACCAATCACGCGCAGGATCATTATTCCCCTGAAAAAGCGGCATTTGCCCTCGTTTCCAGGTGCCGCTGTCTAATTCTTCCAGCAGGTTGGGAATTGTCCCCAGACCCTCCAGGGCACCGACCTCGATCAGGTTCCGGGCCTCGCCTTTGCGTGGGAAGGTGCGAGTAAGGAATTCCGCCAGCGAATTAAAAGGCTTTTGCTTGATTATATTGCGCTGAGTTTCAAGCGTCAGATCGCGCACTTGGTCCAGCCCCATGAAAAGCTGCGGATTTCCATCAACATAAGACACGGAGAATTGCCCCAGCGAATGATTGATATGGGGGGCACGGATGGTCAAACCCAGCCTCCTGGCCTCCGTGAGATAGGTCTTTTGGCTGTAGTACCCGCCCCAGTTTGCGAGTACGGCGGCCATAAATTCGGCGGGATAGTGGGCTTTGCACCACGCCGAACGCCAGGCGGTTTCGGCGTAGGACGCAGAGTGCGCTTTGGGAAAGCCGTACCCTGAGAACGCGGCCATCATGTCCCAAATCCGTTCCGCTAATTCCTTTTCGATGCCGCTCATCTCACCAGCCCGCGCTACAAACTTTTCTTTCAGCGACTGCATCCGTTTTCCGGGATCGAAGTGGCTCATCGCTCGCCGCAGCAAGTCCGATTCTGCGATCGAAAATCCCGCCAGCTCGTGAACTACCCTCAAGACCTGCTCCTGGTAAAGAAACACGCCATGGGTTTCTTCTAGCATAGGCGCAAGAGTAGGATGCAGGTGGGTAACCGGTTCCTCTCCGAGGTGGCGGCGGACGAAGGCGTCTTTGAGCCCACCCGTTAACGGGCCGGGACGGAACAGGGCCAGCGCCAGCATCACGTTATCTATGCTGTTCGCTTGCACCTCGCGTAGTGTCGCACGCATCCCGGGACTTTCGATCTGGAAACAGCCAATTGTCCTCCCCGCGCGGACTATCTCCGCGGTTTTTTCATCGTGATCCGGGATGTTCCCCAAAACCTCCAGCCGCGTCTGCCCCATCTTCGGATTTAATGCGCGGATGGCATCGGCGACATCGCCGAGCACCGTTAGCCCGCGAATGCCGAGCAGGTCCATTTTGACCAGGCCAATCTTCTGAACACCATCAAGATCGTATTGAGTGATGGTCACGCCTTTGCCGGAGAATTGCGTTGCCACGAAATCATTGAGCGGGCCGGGGCTAATCACAATCCCGCCAGGATGGATGGACAGATGATGCGGGACATCCAGTAGCGCCTCGGCTTGCTGGAAGATCAGGTGAAAGCGAGTGTCCCGGAAGCGATCTTCCAGGTCGCCATAAGGTCTAGTGCTTTTTTGCGGAGCGCTTCCAGGCGACTCCCAAAAGCGATAAGGCAGTGTGTCGACCATTTCTTTGATCTGTGCGGGCGGGAGACCATGTGCTTTGGCGACCTCGCGCAGCGCGGAACGACGCCGGAAGCGGTTAATGGTTGCCACCATGGCGACGCGGTCGCCTCCATAGCGCTTGTAAACATGTTTGATCACAATATCTCGCCGGCGTGAGCAAATGTCGGTGTCCACATCGGGCGGAGTGGGGCGCGCGGGGTTAAGG